>JAIPJX010000085.1 GCA_021733945.1 Verrucomicrobiota bacterium
CCGGGACGGTTCGCGCGAATGGCAGTGCGGTTCGTGCCACCTTTTCAGATCTTCAACCGACGTGGTGCTTGGAGGTCAGATACTTTTTCCAAACAAGCCAATGGAAGCAACGGTTCGAAGAATTCTGTCTTGCACCCTCACGGAGTCACGGAGCACGGGCCTCACAATCGAATCGACAAACGGCCGCCGTGTGGCGTTCAATTCTGTGGGGACAAACACGTCTCCAGAATGCAGGTCCGCGAAGTTCCCATGAAAATGACAGTCGTTTCGTTCTCCCTGGCCGTGTTGCTGCTCGCGCCACTCAATTCCGGGCACGCTGAAACGGGCGGCTCGCGCTACAGCGAGGCGTATCCGTCGGCTGGATCGAAGAAAGGGCTGCAGGTTGAGATCGTGGAGGATGCGCTGACGCTCGGGGTCAAACACGCCGCGTTGAATTTCAACCTGTGCCAGCTGGTGGAACCGAGCCCGCGAGCCGACAGCGTGAGTTGGGAATACGATGGCCAGAGGTTTACGTTCAACCGGTCGTACGTGGAGCAGTTGGATCGGCAGATCAAGGCTTTGTCGGATCGGGGGGTGCTGGTGAATCTGATCGTCCTGGCCTATCAGTCCGGGGACGAGGGGGTGAATCGACGGATGCTGCATCCACAATACGATCCGAAGGCACCGAACCGGCTGGGCGCGTTCAACACGGTGACCGGGGAGGGGCGTCGCTGGTTCACGGCGAGCCTTGAGTTTGTGGCGGAACGCTGGTCGCGACCGGATCAGGGGCATGGCCGGATCGTTGGATATATCATCGGCAACGAGGTCAATTCCCATTGGTGGTGGAGCAACATGGGGCGGGTGAGCCTGGAGGAGTTCACGCGCAACTACCTGCGGGCCGTTCGTCTGGCCCACTCCGCCGTGCGTCGGCAGTCCTCCTGGGCCCGGGTGTATGTTTCGTTGGAACATCACTGGAACATTCGTTACCCCGCGGGCGATGCGATGCAGGCGTTTCCCGGACGCGCGTTCATCGATCTGTTCGCCCGCAGCGCCCGGGAGGGAGGCGATTTCGATTGGCATCTGGCGTTTCATCCGTATCCGGAAAACCTGTTTGAACCGCGGTTCTGGAATGACAAGTCGGCGACGCAGGATCCGGACACCGCCCGGATCACCTTCAAAAACCTCGAACAGCTGGTGTCGTACATGGAGCGCCCGGAGCTTCGTTTTGAGGGGAGACCCAGGCGGATCATTCTGAGCGAACAAGGGTTTCACACTCCGAAGGGGGAGGACGGCGAGGGAATCCAGGCGGCTGCGTATTGCTACGCATACAAGAAAGTGGAGAGGCTTGACGCGATTGACGCCTTTATTCTCCACCGGCATGTGGATCACCCGCACGAAGGGGGACTGCTGCTCGGGTTGCGACGATACCAGCCCTCCGATCCGGAACCCCGGCCCAAGAAACGAATCTACGATTGTTTCCGGCTGGCGGACACGCCTGAATGGGAGTCGGCGTTCCGGTTTGCTTTGCCGATCGTGGGGCTGGAGAACTGGGATCAACCCTGATCGTCTGCGAACAGGCTACTCCAGGGGAGCCCAGCGCTGATGCTTGTAGCGCTGGTAGACCCACTGAAAATCACTGTTCCGGCTGTTGCCACCACTCCAGTTGAAACTCGGGGTGCCGTTGGCCGAATCGGTGGCCGCTTTGATCGTGCTGGGAACCACCCAGGAATGGCTTTCGGCATGACCGTCGGCAAACGACAGGGTGCTGGTGTTGCCATGGAAGATGGCGAACGGATCGACCCAACTGGGCGAGGGAGCGACGTTGATGACCCAGGTTCCGAGGTTGCGTCCGCGAGGATCGGCTTCTTCGAGGAAAACCATGGCTTCGGCGGCGTTTCTGATCGTCGTCATTTTCAGGAACGGGGGTTGCGGACCCGTGTTGTTGCCATTATTGCCCGAGCCCTGCCACCCTTCACCATTCATTCCGCTGGCCTTCGAATAGCTGTCGAATGCCCAACCCGAACCCGGGCGCAGTCGTTTGGTGCGCAGATCTCCGGGGCAATGGTAGGTTCCCGGGCTGTCCGCGTAGGCGTAGAGGGCCCCTTTTCGAAGTCCGTTTTCCACATTTTTTTGAGCTTGTGATGTGGTCATCCTCGCACTGACTTCCGTGAAGACACCGGCGTCGCTGTGGGGGCCGGGCCAGAATCCTCCAGCCGGATTCCCGATCTGGCCGGGACCGGGAATGGTGTAAATGATCTTGTCATCGTTGTCGTCGGCATACATGACGAACGCGAGGCCGAGCTGTTTCTGGTTGTTCAGGCAGGCCGCACCGGTGGCTTTGAGTTTGGCTCGTCCCAAGGCGGGCAGGAGCATGCCCGCCAGAATGGCAATGATGGCAATCACCACGAGGAGCTCGATCAGCGTGAATCCCTCAAAACGCAGGGGATGGGTGCGGGAGAGCACGGCACGGGACTGAAAGGAGAGTTTCATTTGCCGAATTGATACCGAACCCGCAAAAACAGTCCAGCCTGAAGATTGGCGATCTGGAGGACCGTGGGCTGCATCCGCGGTTGCGACGGCTGGACAGGCTGCACTGCCTGATCCCGTTCAGACGCGTTCCGCCTGGCAGGAAACGTAGGAGCCGACGTTCGAAGGTCCACTTCTTCAACTTCCAAACCGGGCGATTTGCAGAGCAGTTGGAGCCTCGTCACCTCGGTGCCTGCCTTGGAATGAGAGTTTCAGACAGGCTCTCTGGCCAGGCTTATTCCGATTGCGGTGGGAAAGCGCGGATGGCGGAGTAACGGGGGTAACTTTCCCAGACTTCGGGGTCGTCGCCCGCCCGCGGGTCTCCGGTCGATTTGAGGTAAAGGTCGAGGGAATCACGGAGGCGGTTCCGAACTTCCTGGAACTTGGGATCTGCTGCCAGATTTCGGAGGCAACCCGGGTCTTCCCGTATTTGGAAAAGCTCTTCGCCGGGGCGTTTGGACACCGCCGACTGAAAGAAGGGGCGAACGTTGGGAGCATCCCGCTGTGCGATCAAATGAGTCAGCGTGGGACATGCGTCGATGTCGTGGTAACCCCCATGCATGGGGCCTGGAGCGCCGTTGGCGTTCAGTTTTTGAGGCGCCCCTGCGGGCCAGCGTTCGGGGTGAAAGTTTCGGATATACAGGTAGTCGGCCGTGCGCACCGCCCTGCCGGGATAACCGAAGTTGTTCCACCGGGACGAGGAATGCCGTTCCCGTCCACTGAACACCATCGTCTGGTCCCCGTCGATCCGTCCGCTCTGGGTCGAGATCAGGATCGGGAGGATGCTGCGACCGGCCGGTGCGAGCGAAGGATGATCCAATGCGGGGTGGGTCACGCGGGCCGCGTCGAGGATGGTGGCGGTGAGGTCGATAAATCCCACGAGATCCTCCACCGACCGGTTGCCGGGCATCCGGTTTGGCCAGCTGATCGCCAGGGGGACATGGATTCCGGATTCGTAAAGGTTCGCTTTGGCTCTCGGGAAGGGCATGCCGTTGTCGGCGGTTACGATCACGAGCGTGTTGTCCAGTTCACCCGCCTCGTCGAGGCGGTTGAGCATCCGGCTGAGATGCTGATCGAACCATTCGATTTCCGTGTAATAATCGAGCAAATCACTCCGAACCTCCGGTGTGTCTGGAAGAAACGAAGGGACGAATGCATCGGCGGGGTTCTTGCCCAACCGGATTCCCGCTCCGGCTTGATAGGCGCGGTGGGGTTCGTGGGCGCCGAACCAGAACAGGAACGGCTTCGAGCGGTCGCGCGCCGCCATAAAATCATCGAAGTTCGAGGCGTAATCATTCTGCGACAACCCGGTCTGGGGAGGATTGAGCGTGCGCGTGCTGAACTCCCGACCGGCCGGATTTCTTGTTCGCCCCGAGATTTTCCAGTTGCCGGGCCCCCATCCCTTGCCGGTGAATCCGATGTTGTATCCGGCCTTCTCAAGCAGATCCGGAAAGGTGACGTATTCGGCTGGGAACGAGCTGGCGTGTGTGCCCGCCTGCCTGAGTTGCCAGTGATGGCGCCCGGTCAGCAGGGCGGCGCGGGAGGGACTGCATCCGGGTGAACCGGCGAAGCAGTTCAGGAACAGGGCGCCGCTGCGTGCCACCCGATCGAAGGCCGGGGTGCGAATCCCGACGCAACCGGCGGCTCCCGTGTCCTGCCAGCTTTGGTCGTCTGCGATGGCAATCAGGATATTGGGGGGCGTGTGCTCTGCGGCCGGGGTGGTGTTGCGGCTGATCCCGATCGTGAGCGCGGCCAGCAGGAGGAATCGCGTGATCATATCTGTGTTTGGGAAAGGGCCCTGCGAGGGGCCGGTCAGGGTTGCTGCCAGGGTATGGTGGCGCTTTGCTGCAAATGCTGCTGAAGCAGGGCGGTCAATTGAGTGACGACCCCTCGTTCTGTTGACGAGAGATCGTGTTCTTCCTGCGGGTCTTCAGACAGGTCATAAAGTCGAAAGGGTTCGAAGGGATGGTTCTGCATCAGTTTCCAGTTTCCGCGGCGTACGGCCAGGTAGTCCTGACCGAGATAACGTCCGCCTCCTTCGCGGCGCATCCAGAAGAGACTGCGCTCAGGCAGGTGCGTGTTCGGATTGAGAAACAGGGGAAGCAACGAGACACCCTCCACCGGTCCGGGCACGGCAACACCCGCGGCCGCGCAGAAGGTGGGGTAGAGGTCCATGGTGAGAGCCACCGCCTGAGAGCGGGTGGCGGGGGGGATGACGCCGGGCCAGACCGCGCAGGCGGGAACCCGGATGCCGCCTTCGAACATGTCCTGTTTGCCACCCCGAAGCGGTCCGCAATTGGCACCCACGTTCAGCTGCCCTCCGTTGTCACTGCTGAACACGATGAGCGTGTTCCGATCGAGTCGGGTCGCCTTGAGAGCGGCGAGCACGCGCCCGATCCCGGAGTCCATGTGTTCGATCAGAGCGGCGAGATGGGCTCGTTGTTCCGGGACGTTGGGCTGGCGGGCTCGAAATCGTTCGACCCAGGCTGCCGGAGGTTGGATGGGTGTGTGGGGTGCGTTGTAGGCCAGGTACAGAAAGAACGGTTCCGGTGCGGAAGCCCGTGATTCCAGATAATCCACCGCCCAGTCTGAGAACACGTCCGTGGCATGGCCTTCGGGGGTGATGACCGTCGTGTCCCGTCTCATGTAATTGGTGCCGTGGCGCAGATGAGTGTAATAGTCGTCCATCATGTCTCCGAGGAAACCGTGAAAGAAATCAAAGCCGCGTTCGTTGGGCGTATTGGGAGATTGCAGTCCCAGGTGCCATTTGCCGATGAGCGCTGTTTGGTATCCGGCCTTCGACAACTGCTCGGGCAGGAGAACAGCGTCCTGGGAGAGGAACCCCCAGCTGTTGCGTGCGTTGGAGCGAATGACTCCCGGAACACCGGCCAGATCGGGATAACGTCCGGTGAGCAGGGCCGCCCGGGTGGGAGAACACACCGGGCAGTTTGCATAAAACCGATCCAGTCGAATGCCTCCCCTCACAAGGGCATCGATGTTGGGCGTTTGCAGGTCCGGCGCGCCGTAGCTCGAGAGGTCCCCGTAACCGAGGTCGTCGGCCAGGATCATCAGGATGTTTGGTTTCAGGGGAGGGCGGTTGTCCTGAGCCGAAACCAAGGTCGTCGTTGTCAGGACGACCAGGCAAAGAAGGAACCATTTTTTCGAAATGGAAAAATTTCCCGAAACCGGATCTGGAGGGTGATTTTTCATAAACTCAGTTCGGCGCGGGCGATGAGGGAGAGTTCGAGGTCTCCGTAGGGGAGGGCCAGAGCCTCCTGGCGACCGGCGGTGCTCATTTTTTTCCAGGTTTTCCGGAGCACGGTGATCATTTTGTCCTCAGGGGTCCGTGTGGCGAGCTCGGCGAATTGAAACTGGAGGAAAACCAGGCAGAGAGCGTCTTCCATGACCCGGGTTTCGGGATTGGCGGGAAACCCTTCCTTGCGGTTCAAGGCCTGGACCTTTGAGATCGTGTCCTCTGGAAACCCGAGTTCACGGAGGATTTTTCCCGAATGTTCGGCGTGGAATTCCTTGAGGCCCGCGCGCCATTTCAAATAGCCGGTGCGGGACATTTCATAGCTGTCCCGGGGAACGGACCATCGCCGAATGTGCTGGCAACGCGCGGCCAGTTGCAGTTCCTCGGAGGCATCGGGACTGAGTTTTAAAACCCATTCGTGCAGTCTCCTGGCGTGGGCCAGTTCCCTGGGAATAGCCTCTCCGTTGACATGCTCCGTGTTGGGATCCTGAGCGTTCTCCTTGTCAAAGCGCTCGAGTGCCGCTTCGAAGCGTTTGTCCGTTCTCACTGGCTCTGTGTTGTCTGCCATAGAATTGTGATCTGAGTTTCCGTCCCGCAACGGGACCTGAGGTTGGGCACCACGTTAAGAACGGAAGCCTCGCGGGTCAAGGCACGGAAAAAGCAGACAGCAGCGGGTGATACGAAGCGGAGCCTCGGCAAAAGGTCGGACTCGGGGAGGGAAGGGGTTCTTGGTTGCAGTTGGGGTGGATTTTAAGGGCTGCCGTCGGATAAACGACGGTGTTTTGGAGTGCGCGCGGCAAAGCGCAGCGTCGACGCCGCTTTGGTTGTGCGTGCGAATCTCTCTGGCACTCCGGTCGGCAAATCCACACCCTCTCAACTTACTTTCGCTCAACCGCTTGTCGGCTCACCGGGACGGATTCGCCCTTCCCTCCGAAGAGCTTCAACGAATGGCAGTGCGGTTGGCCCTGCCTGCGAAGCGCGCCTCCGGATTCACTGCGTCCCAGGAAAATCATGGGGAGAATGATCGCGTTTTTCGGCATGCCGGGTTGATAAGATTCAGGAGTCCGAACCGGACCTCCCGCCCTGGTGAAATCTGGGAGATCATCGTCTTAATCGTTTCGAGTGGCACTTTGGGCTGGATCCTTCGAGAATCCCTCCTGCAAATAAAGCTCCATGACATTCTTGAATCCACGGGTCACCAGTTTTCCGTAGATCGATTGCAGATGATTGGACACCGTCTTGGACGAATAACCATCCCCCAGTCTCTGGGCGGCCATCTTCGGTGATTTCGCAGCGCAAAGCGCCCGAAGCACCGCCCACTCCGAATGAGACAAATCATTCCAGCGCCGTCGGGACAGCGCCGCTGGGGGTTGTGGATATTCATCCGGGAAAAAGCGCCGACCCGTTCCCACGGTTTCGACCGCGCTCCGCAAAAAGGTGTCGTCCGCCTTTTTGAGCAGGAAACCTCCGAGCCCCGCTTGCTTGGCAAGCGCCTGAGTCCCGGAGTGTTCCCAAGCCGTGACCAGGAGAACTCGCTCGGGCGGGATCCAGGGTGCCATGCGTGCGATTAGTTCCAGACCGTCGTCGCCGCCGAACGCGTGATCCAGTAGGACGACATCCGGTGGTTTTCCTTGGATCAGCGCCAGCAGTTCCTGGGCGTCGGAGGCCAGCCCCTCGACGATGGTGCGGGGAGGGCGGTGCAGCGCGCCGCGGAAGCCCTCCCGAACCCATTGGTGGTCATCAGCAATCACTATCCGAATCGCCGCGCCGTCTGATTCCAGTTTCATACGTTCCCCGTGAATCCAAATTCAACACCGATAGCAACAAAGAAAGACCATCGAGTGCAGGTAACATAGGACCGCGAGCGTGCGATCCAGGGCCCGCTTACCGAAGAGCTGCGATCCTCTGGTTCCATCGGCTCCCTTCGGAATTTCAACCGGGCAAACTCATTCTGACCACCGTGGGGCCACCTTCCGACGATTCGATCCGCAACTCACCGCCCAATTCTTTCGTTCGCGCCATCAGATTTTTCATCCCATTCCCATTGCGGACTTCGGCCGGTTCGAATCCCGCCCCATCGTCCTCCACAGACAGCTCAATTCTCGTGGCCAGGCATTTCAGCGCGACTTCGATCTGCCCCGCCTCGCCATGCCGGATGGCGTTGCCGATGGTTTCGCTCAGGATAGCGCCGCAGGCGATCTGAACCTCCCGGGTGGTCCTTCGCGCAAAACCGGATTCAATCTCAAGCCCAATCCTGGTTCCTGTTGCCCGGCTCACCCGCTGAAGCCACTCGCGCAACTCCGCTTCGAATGTGTCCGGGTTAAATTCCGGGGAATCCGACAGCAGAACAAACTGCCGGAGATCCCGGGAAACGGATCGCAGCATGTCCAGACTCGTACTGATCTGCTCGGAAACACCCGTAGCATTCGATGGATGAAGCCGATTCTCCAACTGTTCTTGACCCTTTTGAAGGCTGAGTTCGGTTGCGAAGAGGCTCTGCAGGGTGCGGTCGTGCAGTTCGCGGGAGATTCTGGATTTGCTCTCAGCCATCGCCCGGATTTGGGTTTCGGAGTGGGTGAGTCGTGTAGCCAAAGCCGTGGCTTTGTTCCTGTGGCGCACCTGGGTGCCGACCAGGCCCGCAAAGGCAATGCTGAGTCCGGTGCCCCCCACTGCAATCCACACCGCCTGGTGCCTGCGGGAGTGAACGGCGAAGCGCTCCGTTGCATACGCCCGCACCGTCCATTCGCGCCTGCGTGTGACAGTCACGAAATTTGTTTCCCAGCGCCGGTCGGCGCGGCTGGGAAGAGACCCGACGAAATTCGTTTCTTCGTCCCAGTATCCGGCTCCGTCGAGTCGCGCGTATCGAGGTGCCTCACGCCATGCCCGGGTTCCGGACCAGGTATCCATGGTGAGCTCGAAATGGACCAGCCCACCCTTCCGTTCGAAAATCGGGCGAAGCAATCGATCCACCACGATGGTTCCAAAAACCACTCCGGAAAGGGGACGCGGAATGGCTTCGGACCAAACGAGAATATCGGGATTGTAAACCGGTGCGAAGAATCTCAGTCCGATCGGCGCGTGGGTCCCCAGGGTGTTTGTCAACGAAAGGGGCGGGGTGATGAAATGGCCCTGGATGCTGTGAGCATTGACGATGGCAGCCCGATTTGGCTGCAGGTTGAGATTGACTCCGGTCAGGTCGGGGACGGGAGCCGAGCGCCAATGGTGGGTGACGGGGAACGCCACGGAATGGGTCGGAATTCCGGTGGTGAGGGACGCGGGTTGGTCGGGTCGCGCGCGTGGTATGCCTTGTTCACCGACCGCCGGTGCGTAGCCGAAATCCGCAAAGCCCGGATAATACAGAGGCAGGTTGCTTCGTTTGATGCGTTCGTCCCAACGCCTGGAGAATTCACTGGGAGCACATTCGAGCGATGCCTCGGAAAACTCGACGAAGGAGCGGAGTGCCGCTTCGTGCAGTTTAATCGCGGTCTTGAAGGCGTCCCATTGTTCGGTCACCTCACTGTGAAAGCGGTTGGCGTCGAGCAAGGTGGCATTCTCCCAGGTCAGACGCGCCACCCATGCTGTTGCGAAGAAACCCATCCCGCAGATCAGGCCTGCCGTCCGCCATGGCGATGTTCTGGAGCGAAATTTCGTTTCTGCCGATGTCATTCCGTTTAACCGCCGTGGTTTGGTTCTTAGAGATGGTCACGAGGGCAGCCGCGTCCGACCCATTCGAGAATGGCGGAAAACTTCAGGAACATAGACCCTCCCTAAACGCCGATCAAGCACAATTCAAAAACCGAGCGTGGATCAGCAAAATTGGGAACTTTTGGTATTTGTAATCAGCTCCGGTCGGTGGGATCAGGGTGATTGGATTGTCCGGGGACACAGGGAGGACAATCAACCGGGGCCGGCGATCGGAGGAAATAATCGGCGGGAGATGGATCCATTCGCAGAATCCGGATGGACGTAAGCACAGCGCATGGGGGGCGCACATGGCCCCTTCCAATCCGGGGGGGCCTGGAGGATGGCTTCGGGTTCAAGAAGGGAGCAATAATGTGTGAAGGGGAACGGCTCACCGGGACGGATTCGCCCTACCAATCTTGGGGTTGTGGGGGAAGGTGGGGCTCTTTGCTCTTTTGGGATTGGGTGGATCTAGAAATTCATCCGGAGATTCAGGGCCAGCATGCGTTCCCGGGGAAGGTCGGCGTGGAGGTTGAGGGGGTTTAATCGGAAATCCTGATCCGCTAGATTCAGCAACCCGATCCGGAGTTCGGCTTTCCGCCTAGGCAATCGGTAGCCCAGAACCAGGTTGTGCTGCCAAAAATTTTCACTCGCGATTGCCGCTGAGTTCTGGCCCGAGTTGGATTGCTGGAACCACACGCTGTCGGCCTGTGCGAAGAAACCCGTGGGCGTGTTCAAGGCAAGTAGAAACCGTGTCTGATGCAGGGTTGCATCTTGTTCCGAACGGGCGGCGGAACTGACGCTGGCCGGAATGTCCGGGAATCTTGAGGTCAAATCGGCGCGGCTCAGGCGGTAGACAACACCGGCCGACCAGTAGTCGCCGAGCAGTTGGTGGATGGTAGCGAGCAGGGTGCGTTCTTCGAAATCCAGATCCTGCGAAATACTGGATACCCGGGGTTGGCCCGTCACGGTTTCAAAGACGCCGAGCTCGCGGGTCACGTCCGACAGCAGCCATTCTCCTCCCAGGCCGACATAGGTCTCGGTCGGGAACCGGTGATCCAGGTTGAAGGACCGTGTTTCAAATCCGGCGTTCGCTGCGGAACCAGCCACGGATTCAGGGATGATGCTCCTGAAAGACTGGTTGAACCCGGAAACCTGGGAGGGTTCGAGACGTACGCTTTGATCGAAGCTGACGCCGCCGAGGGAACGGGTCCATGCGGCCCGGATGGTGGCATTCCGCCAGGGAATGACCGTGAGTCCCAGCTTGGGTGAGAGCTGGTCGTTCGAACCATGTTCGGCGGACAGCGGAGGCGCCAGATGGTTGTCCGGGTATTGGAGATGATCGTAGGACAAACCGCTCGTCAGGGTCAGGGGATCCAGAAGTCGCCAGTCGACGTATCCGTAGGTGGAGAAACGTTCCATGTCGAGGTGGAAATCCTGCGCCGTGGCTGGGTTGCTGAAGTAGACGGGAAAAGGAATGTTCGGGATATAACCCGATTCATCGCCCATCCGAGTGCGGCTTGACGCGCCCAGGGACGTTCTTCCGTCGAACGTGCCGGTCTGATAACGGGAACCCACAACGGCGTTTTGTCGGTCTCCCTGCCAGATATGTTCCAGTTCCACGGTGTAGATTTCCGCTGTGCTTTCGAGTTCGAGCGGTGCCTGCGGGACAGGGAACGGTTGTTCGCGGGCGCTCCCGGCTTTGGGCAGACCGATCACGGTGCCGGTCGAATCCTTCAGCAGGAGCTGTTCCTGATAACTGGCGTCCGAATACTCCAGAGTGTCGGTGATGCGCCCTGCAAGGAACAGCGTGTGGTTCCCGGGCGACCATTGGCGGTGGTAACCCATCAGAACGGTCGGTTCCTGACGTTCCCGGGATTGTCGATCGGTCTGGGCCTGTTGCGGATCGAAATACTGGGTGAGATCACCGGCGCGTGTCGAGGAATAAACCGTCTGGATGAACAGATCGTCCTGGGGCGTGAACCGTTGTTTGATGGCAGCGGAAACGTTGTGCCGCTGGACACCGCCGTTCGGCTGCTGGCCCTTGATCGAATCATGGAAATAGTCGAGGGCGTAGCTGCTCCCGCCGAACAAACCGAATTGAGAGACGGCCTGTCGCCAGCTGCCCTGGGAGGTGTATTCGGTGCCGGAATAGAATCCGAGTCGGTCCCGTTCGAGCAGGCGGGAATATTCCTGTTGGGAAACACTTTGGGAGAGGAGTCCGGCTTCGGGAGGCGCCAGGAGATTGGCGAGCAGCAGTTCGTTGAGGGTGGCCGTTTCGTACCGGAGGTTGTTGCCGAGGGCACCGGCCTGCTGGGCGTAGCTGCTCGCGAGAAAGAGATGACCCGAATAGTTGGCGAAATCCGCACCGACAACCCTGGCGGCTTCGCGCAGGCTTACCTCGGGCATTCCCGCGTCCCGATAGACGGCGGCCAGGTTCGCTCCTCGCACCGCGCGATCCCGGTCCAGGAGGAGTTGGGACCGGAACACACTGCGGTTGTCATTCAGATCCTGGGATTTCTGAAGATCGCGCAGTGCCGTGTTGATCCGGTTCTCCTCCCAGTGAGCGAGAGCGGAGTAGAGCCAGGCGGTTGGGTCGTTGGGATCGAGTTTGCGGGCGTAGTCGATCTCCTTGCGCGCGCGATCCCGGTCGCCTTCATTCTGGAAACTTTTGGCCAGGTAACTCCGCACGATCGCGCGGTTTGGCTCCAGGACAGCCGCGGTTTGCAGGTCCGTGCGGCCCGCTTCGGATTCTCCGATGCGGATCCGCGCGAGGCCGCGTCCCAGCCAGGCATTGCCGAACCCGCCGTCCGCCGCGATGGCCTGATCAAACCACCGGATGGCTTCGGCGGTTTTTCCGTCGGATAAAAGCAGAAAACCCTTCAATGCCAGCGCTGCGGTGTTCTGTGGAGCGAGATTCAGGGCGCGCTCAAGCGCCTGTTTCGCCTGTGGAATCCGGGCAAAGCTGAATTCCAGTTCCGCGACCCGAGCCCAGGCAAACCCGAATTCGGGCGCAACCCGGGTTGCCTGTCGAGCCGCATCCAGCGCTTCGTTCAGTCGCGACCGCGACTGTTCGTAATACGATTCGGCCATCCATTCGGTGGCTGTCGAGGGCGGGGCATGTCGCGTCCATGGTTGGAACTTCACCGCGGCAATGAGTTCCCGCAGCGCGTCCGACACCTTCGCGTGATCCGACCCAGCTTGATGGGTCAGTTTGTCCTCGCTGGAAACAACCTCACCGACCGACAGATCCAGTGCGGCCGAGTACACCATCTCGGCGCTGGAGAAATTGGTGCGATTTGTTGGGAATAGGGCCAGAGCCTG
This sequence comes from Verrucomicrobiota bacterium, assembly GCA_021733945.1. GTDB lineage: Bacteria > Verrucomicrobiota > Verrucomicrobiia > Limisphaerales > SIBE01 > JAIPJX01. The sequence goes on from JAIPJX010000085.1 coordinate 12,764, forward strand.
CAACAGGTTGCCCTGCCTGTAGGCGCCCAGTGACTCCGCCAGCGAAGGATGCGTCCGGACGGACAGTCCCAGATCGGACGGATCAAGCACGCCGGGATAATAAAGGCTCCATTGCACGATGTTGATCGCGTTGATGACCGCGGTTTTTCGGGGGGGACGGCCCGGCTCCGCGATTCCTTGTTCACCGCTGACGAGATTGACGGAACCCGCCGTGTTCGTAAGTTCGACTTCGCCGTCAAGCATCGTGATCACCGTGCGTCCGTCGTCGTCGACTTCGATGTTGAACTCGGTGCCGCGGATGGCGGCGGAAGCTTCGGGCATTCGGAACTGGGTTTCGGAGGGTGAATCGCGATTGAAGAAATAGGCGGCGCCCTTCTCGAGATTCAGCATGGAAGTTCCGGCGTCGGAGGTTTCAGGTGGCTGAATTTCGAGCGTCGTCAGGGGCCCGATCCGAAGCAAACCCCGGTTGGAGAGTTGAAGCGTGGCCCGGCTTTTGAACCCCGTGCGCAACCGGTCCGCGATTCGAAGCCGTTGGTTCGGTTGCGCGTTCAACCACGAAGCCGCGCCAAAGCGCCGGGTTTCAACCCTGTTTTCGATCTCAAGCACGGTGGATTCCGCCGGGTTGGCGGGCTCTGAGGCAAGCGTCTGCGGACGAATAAACGGTAGGATTACGGAAAGCAGCAACGCGCAGACCGAGAATGTCAGAATCCTGAGCGGCCATAAAACCGTAGTGACCGGGTGAGAGGGGTGGGGACGGCTCAGCGGGACGCTTCGCCCCACCGGCGGGGGGGTCTGTAGGGAAAGGTGGGGCGAACCGTCCCGGTGAGCCGCCCGTCGTGGAGAAATCCCCGAGATCATTGTTTTATTTGTTCTGATGTGGACTTCGTCCTGGATCCTTCGAGAATCCCTCGTGGAGATAAAAAGCATGACACTCTGAGTGCCCGTGCGACAGGCTAGGCTCTGTTCGTTTAATGCGTTACTGGCCCGCCGTCGAGAAAAATTCGTTGCCAACTCCATTTAGCAAAATTGGGAACTTTTAGGCATTGCGCTCCCGCTGGTTGATGATGGTAGCCTCTGGGGAATTGGGCGCACATGGGAAGACAGCGTGAAGAGACAACTTGCAGGGCTACAGGCTGCGATCTGTGTTGAAAACAGCAGTTCAACGGTTGATTCGTTGAAATCTAGAAACGAAAATGTGATGGATTATGGCAATAATTAGGATTCCGCTCATTACGCTTGCAGTGATTCTTGGTCTTAAAACCGGATTGTTTTGCGTCCAAGGACAGCAGATGCCTCAAGATTATTGGAGTCCTGAACAATTGTTGGTGGAGGGCGATTTCTTCAGCCTCACGATAGGGCCGGACGGTAACTTTTACACAGGGAGCGATGGAGGCACGACGGTCTCAGTCTTCGATAAAAATTTTCAATTTGTCAAAAAGTTTGGAACCTTCTCCGGGATACGCGGGATTGTGGTGAACTCACTGACTAATGTGTTCGTTGTGGATGCGGCTGCGGATAAAATCAAGGTGTTTGACAAGGATGGTGCCTCGATCCGGGAGTTTGGAGGAACCGGAACAGCCGATGGGCAATTTAGATTTACTAATCCGTTTTGGGCCGCCAACACCTCAAATTACCGATTCTCTGATAGGTGCGGAACCATGGCTGCTCGTGATGCCTTGGATCGATTGTACGTAACAGACACCGCTAACAACCGTGTCCAGGTCTTTAATTCTGACGGGGAATTCTTGGGGAAATGGAATGTTGCTGATGATCTTCCTGGGAGCTTGACATTTCCAAGATCGATAATAGTTGTCCCACCTGATCGAGTTTGGGTTTGGGGTGCCTCGCGGGAGACAAGTTACTTGTTTGGCTCCAATAGCTCCGTTTCTGTTAGTCATGGCAGTGTCTTAAATAATAGAGCCGATTTTAACGCCCTGATTAAAACATTCGATTTGAGCGGGATCTACCAAGGATCTCACTCTAACTATATAGGCCTTGGATTTGCCTCAAACATGGCGACCTCTCCTGATGGTATCGTCGCGGTAGATTCGACCATGACGGCTCTTGGTATATCTCTCGTAGATAAAAAACTTCGTGTTCTCTACGAAACAACAGATCCCCGTTTTAAGACTACTATGGTAGGGAAATTTAGTTTCAGCCCGATTAACCTTCCAGGGACTTTTAATGTAACTGATATTCGAAATCCTCGATTTAAGGGGATTGTGTTCAACGCCGCTGGTGACCTATATTTCTCGTTTCACGAGACGATTCCAGCAAATACCTTCGAGCCGTATATTAATCCCCTTCCTGCAGGAATCTATGTGATGCGAAGGGGTTATTCCGTGGATGGTGGACTTTCGCCAAACGGTTTTCCATTACCTTCGGTTGCGCAGGTTGTCCAACGTCCAAATACGACATTCATTGATATTGATTTTCGAATCGATGATTTGAACAGTGCAACGGTAGAAACTCGTATGCTTGCATTTATTGATGGTGGAAATAGCCTAAATCAATTGATCGAGATGACGGCTTTTGAGGAAGGCACTGAAACCAACTTGGGAGTGGGAGTTCCAACCAACACCGATCTGCGGGTTACTTGGAACGTAGGCACTGACAGGCCGGACGGTTTTCTTAATCTCCAGTTCGAGGTACTCGCAAAAGATGAGCGCGGTTTACTGCCCTTTCATTTCATTACGGTGCCTGCAAGTGGTGTTGAGCCATCCTTCACGATGAGTCACCAACCCATAACGAACAATGATCTGCTTTCGATCTGGTATTGGCTCATTGCGAGCAATGATCCGGCGATCAATTTCACCAATGGACAGGTGACAGGAGCGGGAGGGAGCCTCGATGGCCAAGTCCTTGGAACGGGGATTACAACAACCGCAGCGGGACGGAGCTTTCTTTACCAACGACTGAATCTTCGTTCTCCCACTAGTGCGGAAATCACCAGAGCTCAATCGGGGAGATATGGGTTCGCCACAGTGAGCACGAACTCGGTCGTGAAGCTTCCATGAAGTTCGGATGCCGAACACTTTGTTAGGCTCGAGTGTGAACGTGAATATTGATCCCGTTTCGGAGGCGCAGCGGCTCGTTCCGGGAAGGATCGACACCGACGTTACGCTGAGGTTACTCGATAGCGGGAACTGGTATGGTGTTACGGCCTTAGGCGGTCCGGACCGCCTGAAGGCCGGACTCCAAACGTTGGGTTGTCGGTACCGCGATGGTCTCCCATGCGCGGGAACGGCTGGGGCCGTTTCCGTGCGGGTCACGGGCGCGGTTCCCTTGATTTCAATGATGTTGTTCTGGTTGGTGCTTCTGGGATTCGGCACCGTCTCAACTCGCGCACAGACCGTGTCGTTCGTGATCACCAACCTGCAGAGTTCGCTTCCGATCACTGCCTTCACCGGGATTTCGGTCATTACGAATTATCCTCCCGGAGACCCGCCAATCTTCATCAACACCATCACTGCCCCGTTGATCAGCGGATCCTATCATTTTACCCATTGGACCCTCAACGATCTCCGGGCAAATGACGACACGGGACGCGCTGCAAATCCCGCAACCATTACGTTTACCAACAACGTCGACGCGGTGGCGCATTATGTGCCGACTGCGGACTACACCGGTGACTCGATCGTGCCGGACTGGATCAAGATCGAATATTACGGGGACACGGCGAACGATGCGTTCTCGGACACGGATGGCGACGGTTTTAACCTGCAAACCGAGATTGCGCGCGGGTATCATCCGAGGCTGTTCGATTCGCTCGTGGAAGGAGGTATCTCGCGGAGACGTAGTGAATCCTTGATCGTTCTGAGCAATACAAATCTTGTGCGTGTCACCGCCAGTAGTGATCCGGTGGGTTTATACAGCGATTTTAAGATTTTGAGCAAAGGACAGACTGTTTCAGTTCCCGCGGAACCCAGTGGAGGAGGATTTATTGGCTGGTATTCCGAAGGAAAACGCATCGATAATCTTCGGGGCTTTTCCTCCGGAACACTCACGTTTCGGTTGGTAGATGTGAACGAAGCCACACTATATGCCAATCAAACGGGTTATTTGAGCAACCATGCTTTCCCCGGCAATGGGATCGAGTTTGGAGATGAGGTGGTCCTAGCCGGTGTGAACCGGGTGGTGACGGAATTTTCTTTCCCAACCTATTTCAATGGTCCCACCAACGGCTTCGAGACTATAGAATTGTTTCTGAGAGCTAATGACGGGGCGAACGGTGAACCGGGTTCCATTCTGTACCGTAGCGGCGAGCGCCCATTGAATGCTGGAGCTCAGAAAACAACACTGAACCAACTCCACGTAACTGTCCCCAACAGCTTCACCTGGAGTGTGGTGATGAACGGATTGGATTCCCAGGCGGAAGCCGGACTTCTAGTGGCTGATCCACCAACGGCCGGAAGCAGTTCTGCCAGTTACTGGAAACGGGGGAATGACGGGAGTTGGCAGACCGCACAGATTGACAACGGTGCCGTGCCGGCAAATTTTATGGCCACCATTTTCTCGAGTGATGGGATCATCGTGACGGGCAACGACCTTTTAATTGAGGTCCGATTCTATCGAGGAGAAACAGACAGCGACGGCGACGGAATCGACGACAGTTATGAGTGGTATTATTTCAATACACTGAATAACAACCCCGACTCCGATCCAGATCAGGATGGTCTTAGCATCGGAATCGAGAAACAACGCGGGTATCAACCCAATGCACCGGACCAGTTGATCGAAGGAGGCATTTCGCGAAGACGCAGTCTGACTACGTTGGTCATTTCGGACATCAATCTCGCCCGGGTCACCGCTCAGAGTGATCCGGTTGGTCTTTACAGTGATTTTAAGCTTGTGACCAAGGGTAATGCCTATTCACTTCCTGCCCAACCCACCGGAACCGGATTCTATGGTTGGTTTGTTGATTCCGTTCGGGTGGATGATCCGATGGGTTTTTCGACCGGAACACTGAATTTCATAATCAACGAAGATACGGTATTCGAGGCCCGGTACGTTCAGGGAGCGGCGGATTCTGACGCCGATGGTATCGATGACAGCTACGAATTGTATCATTTTAATTCCCTTGCATACAATCTCGATTCCGATCCCGATGGAGACGGGTTCGATATTCGTTCGGAGTTGTCGCGGGGTTATCATCCGCAGGCAGTCGACACGATCACCGAAGGCGGAATATCCCGGAGACGAAGTCTGACGAGTCTTTTTGTGCCGCCGCCGCCGGAGATTGTGGTGGAGCCGGTCGGGGCCGATGTCGTTGAGGGGGCTTCCAAGGTGTTGTCTGTGGAGGCCAGGGGAATTGGTTTGCTTCAGTATCAGTGGCGGTTGAACGGTGTGAATCTGATCGGGGAAACCAACGCGACGATCACGATTGATTCGGTGACCGTGGACAACTCGGGCAGTTACAGCGTTGCCGCGGTGACACCGTTCGGTTCTGTCAACAGTGATCCGGCGATTGTGATGGTGGCGGCGGATCCGTTGCCGTTCACGAATGTTTTTGCGGATTCGCAGTTGTTCACCGAGCTCTGTGGAAAGGGACGCGCGGTGAATCTGGTTTCGAACCGGGAGTTTGGTGAGCCGGTGCATCACGGCAAAGCGGGCACGAACTCGATGTGGCTTTCCTGGCAGGCCCCTGCGAACGGAGTGGTGACCTTTGATACCAGGGGCAGCAGTTTCGACACAATCATCGCCGTCTACACGGGGAGTGATGTGGCGAATTTGAAACCGGTGGCCAGTGATGATGATGGTGAAAAGTTCTTCACCAGCACCATTAGTTTCGATGCGCTTGCGGACGAGATTTATCGGATTGCGGTTGACGGCATCCGTGGTGCGAAAGGGCACATTTTCCTGAACTGGTGCATGGAGACCACGACGGACGATTTCCCGAGGATCACCGCGCAACCAACCGGAAGGACAGTCGCGCGCGGGGCCAGTGTGCCGTTTCATGTGCAGGTGGTGTCCGAAAACCCGGCCAGTTATCAGTGGTATTTTAATGGTGCGCCAGTGGTGGGTGGGAATTCGGCCACGTTGCGGATCGATAACGTGGACGTTGCTGATGTGGGAGGGTACCGGGCTGCGGTATGGATTGGCACCCAGACGAACTGGAGCGACACGGCCGTGCTGCAGGTTGGGAACAAGGAGAATGCGTCGGTCAAGAAAAAGACCGGCGATTTGTTTGAGCTCCCTGAGAGCGGGGGGATTGCCCTGCAATCCGTCCTCCGCGACTGGAAACGGGCGGTCTCGGGAGGATCAGGGTTCGCGCCGATCAGTGTTTCCGTTTCCCAGGGGGATCCTGGGTCGCAGGTGTTTAGTTCGTTTGGTGCAACCACGGAACCAGGCGAGTTTAATCATGGCGACAAGATCTGGTATTCCACAGACAATCTGATTCTACGCCCTGCGAGCGCGGGACGGCTGTTTGTCGAGACCCGTGGGGATCGCGCGGGAATTGCGCTCGCGGCGTATGCGCTGGTGAACAATGATTTCAGGGAAGCGGTGGAGGCTGGATTCGACGACGATGAAGACGGTCGCACCTTGCTGAATTTCGACGCGGATGCGGGATCGGATTACCTGGTCATTTGGGCGGCGAAGAATACGAACGTCGTACGGTTCGAAACAGTTTGGGGGTTGGGTGACAACCCGTCCGTGATCGCTCAGGAACAGAATCTGGTGATTCAGGCCGGGTCGCCCCTCACCCTGAGGGCCTGGAGCGGTGGCGTTGGCACGATCGGCTATCAATGGCAACGAAACGGGAGTCCCATTGCCGGTGCAACGAGTGCCGAATACAACGTTCCAAGCGTTCAATCCGGAAATGCCGGAGTGTACGATGTGGTGGTCACGGCGACCGGTGGAAGCACGACAAAACGAATTGCGACCGTGACCGTGGCGGGAACCGCCCGGCTCCAGGGTGCGGTGAGGTATTTTGGATCCTCGCAGCCGGTGCCCGGCATTACCATTGATCCGGGGGACAGCGCCGTGGGTTCGGTTCAATCCGGTGGGGACGGTTCGTTTGAGTTTCAGCTTGGAGTGGGCAGGGATTACGCATTGCAGTTGATCAAGTCCGAAGCTCCTTCCGCCGGTCGGACCGTTACCGGAGCCGACATTACCCTGATGCGCCGTCATATTCTGAAAATATCTGATTTCACTTCGTTTCATTCGCTCCTGGCAGCGGACGTGAACGAAGATTTTAAGATATCCACGCTCGATATTATTCTGTTGCGTCGATACATCCTGAACGGGATTTCCCCAGGGGCGGCCTGGAGGTTTGTGCCAGAGGATCAACCCTTTGCATTCTCCAGGTTTCCGTCGCCGTATGAACGGATCCGAAAGGTCCGGGGGCTGTCTTCGGATCGGCTGGGGTTAAATTATGTGGCTTTACGCGGTGGGGATGTCAATGCGACCTGGGCAACGGCGGGTACTCAGGGGTTTAATCCGGAGAACGCCGATTTTGAACGATTGCGCTTGCTTGGAGGGGGGGCCTGGAGAAGGCCTCCTGTTCGATTGGCGGTTTCCAACGACGATTCTTCAGAGGGCACGCAGGCAGAGGTGCGGGTGCAGGGAGCAGATTTTTCCGAGGTCACCAGTTTGCAGTTCACGCTGGAGTGGGATCCCAGGCTTTGGCGTTACCGGGGGATCACAAGTCGTGCTCTCGCCGATGTGGGACCTGAGAATTTCGGTATGGGACAGGTGGATCAGGGTCGGATTCTGTTTCTGTGGGATGATCCGAAAGGACGGGGGGTGCGGTTGGGGGATGGAGAAGTGCTCTTCGGTGTTGAGTTGGAACCGGTGAGGAAGGGAACTTTGCGCCCGGTCGTAAGGTTGTCCGACGCGCCGGCTGTGAGGGAAGCAACGATCGAAGGGAGAATCACGGAGTTGATCACCGAACCGGCGAATCCGAGCCTGGACATCCGAACCCTGGGGTCGGCGAGTGTGGCTCTCGATGCAGCGAATCCAGATCGGATTGGGGTGGCGGTGGAGACTCTCCGTGGCAGGGTCTATGTGCTCGAGGCCAAGGAAGACATCACGCAGTCGGAATGGATGGAAGTGGATCGGTTGGTCGGGGACGGAACCCGGCGAATCCTGAAGGACGATGCCAGAACCCATCCGCACCGGTTCTATCGGATCCGGGAGGAATGAGTTTATGGGAAGGCATCAACCAGAGTCTTCCCGGATGGCCGTGACCAGGGCCGTGGCTTCCATCGCGTGGAGATCGATTGAAATCCGATGGTTGCCGTGGTTGCTGTTGTTTGTATTGTTTGCCGGACCCGTTGCCAGGGCGGTTCAATTCTCCGCATCCAGTTCCAGCGTGCAACTGCGCAGCGTGGAGACGGTGTCGATTTCCGTGTCCGATTTTTCCGAGGTGTATTCGTTCCAGTTCTCGATCCAATGGGATCCCCAGGCGCTTGAGTTTGTTGAAACTGCGGATTACGGACTGGATGCTTTGGATACTGGGTCTTTCAGCACGAACTCCGTTGCGTTGGGCCGATTGGGTGTGCTTTGGACCGACGACAAGGGAAGGGGCACGAATTTGCCGAACGCATCTGTGGTATTCAGTCTGAAGTTCCGTGCCGTCGGCACCGCTGGGACCAGTCCCACGATTCAGTTCGGGGATGATCCCACACCGGCTGAGGTATTGGCCGGATCCACTCTGGAGATTCAAAACCCGGTGATGGTGCCAGGTGCGATTTCGATTTTGGTATATCCAGCGCAGGTTACATGGAATGTTCCGGCTTCCATTCCCTTCGGGACGCCCCTGGGTTTGGAGCAACTGAACGCGTTTGCTGATGTTCCGGGCAGTTTTGTTTACAATCCGGCATCTGGAACCGTCCTGAAGGTTGGAACGTATTCGTTGTCGGTTGTTTTTACCCCGGACGATGCTGTCAATTTCAGTGGAGCGTCGGTGAATGTTCCGTTGACGGTGGACGCGGTGAATGGGCTTCCCACTCTGGATGCCATACCCGATCCGCCGATTCTCATCGACAGCAGCATTGGTTCGACCATTGGACTCTCTGGCATCAGCGCAGGGGCGGGTGAGAACCAGAGTCTGAGGGTGGTGGCCGTTTCTGGCAACCCGGGACTGATTCCTGATCCTGTGGTGGTCTATGCAAGCCCGGCCGCGACGGGTAGTCTCAGTTATACACCCGTGCCAGGGCAAAGTGGCAATGCCGTGATCACCGCGACGGTGATCGACGCCGGGTTGGATGGAGACATCGACACAACAGCCGACAATGGATCGTTCAGTCGTTCCTTTGTCGTGACCGTCAACGCGCCGCCGACAGTGGTGAGTATCGGGATCCTGTCTGGGGCATCCGAGGATGCCGTATTCGGGATCGGTCACACCGTGCTTGCCGATGCGGCTGACGAAACCGATGCGGATGGAGATTTCGTTTCATTTCGTTTGGAGGCCGTTTCTTCGGGAATTCTGACAAAGGGCGGTGCGGCGATTCAACCTGGAGTCACTCTGCTGAGTGCCGGGGAAAGCTTTGAATGGACGCCTGACCCGAATGCATACGGGATTCTGGATGCGTTTATTCTAAGAGCCTGGGATGGGTTGGTTGTTTCGAGCGCAGCGGTTCAGGTGCGTGTGTCTGTGGCGGCGATCAACGATTCACCCACGATGGTGGTGATCAACGATCCGGTGGCGGTCAACGAAGACTCGGGACTGCAGACGATAGCCCTGGCCGGAATTGGCAGCGGGGGTGGGGAAACACAGGCGATTTCGATCAGCGCGAGCTCGAATAATCCGGGGCTGATTCCGACGCCGTCGGTGAACTACATCAGTCCCAACACGACGGGCAGCGTGAGTTACACGCCGGTGGCCAATCAAAGTGGGACAGCGGAGATCACGGTGACGGTTATGGATGCCGGGTTGGACGGGGATTTAAACTCCAGTGGTGACAATCTGTCAGTCACCCGGACCTTCACGGTGACGGTCAATGCGGTGAATGATTTGCCTGCAGTCTCGCAGATTGATGATCAAACGATCAATGAAGACGGAACAACCGGGTTGATTGTTTTTTCGGTGAGTGACATTGAAACCCCGGCGGGCGATTTGGGCGTTACGGCTCAATCATCGAACAGTTTGCTTGTTCCTGTCTCCGGCCTTGAGCTGGGTGGTTCCGGGGCGAATCGGACCCTGACGATCCGGCCTGTGACGGATGCATTCGGGACAACGACGGTGACGGTGAACGTCACGGATGCGCACGGCGGAATGGTCACGGAGACGTTTCTTGTGACGGTTAACGCGATCAACGATTCACCCACGCTGACGGTGATCAGCGATCCGGTGGCGGTCAACGAAGACTCGGGAGTGCAGACCATTACGTTGTCGGGAATCGGCAGTGGGGGTGGGGAATTACAGGCGATCGCGATCAGCGCGAGCTCGAATAATCCGGGGCTGATTCCGACGTCGTCGGTGAACTACACCAGTCCCAACACGACGGGCAGCGTGAGTTACACACCGGTGGCCAATCAAAGCGGCACAGCGGTGATTACGGTGACGGTTGTGGACTCCGGGTTGGATGGGGATTTAAATTCCGGTGGTGATAATCTGTCAATCAGCCGGACCTTCACGGTGACGGTGAATCCCGTGAATGATCCGCCCACGCTGGCGGTGATCAACGATCCGGTGGCGATCAGCGAAGACTCTGGGACGCAGACCATACCCCTGACTGGAATCGGCGCTGGGGGTGGGGAAACACAGGCGATTTCGATCAGCGCGAGCTCGAATAATCCTGGGTTGATTCCGACGCCCTCGGTGAACTACAGTAGTCCCAACACGACGGGCAGCGTGAGTTACACACCGGTGGCCAATCAAAGCGGCACAGCGGTGATCACAGTGACGGTTGTGGACTCCGGGTTGGATGGGGATTTAAATTCCGGTGGTGATAACTTGTCAGTCACCCGGACCTTCACATTGACGGTGAATGCGGTGAATGATCTTCCGACCTTGGATGAGATCAGCGATCCGGCACCGATTCAGGAAGATGCTGGAGGTCAAACAGTTTCTTTGTCGGGGATCAGTAGTGGGGGTGGGGAACCTCAGACGGTGTTGATCGGTGCGAGATCCAGT
>JAIPJX010000086.1 GCA_021733945.1 Verrucomicrobiota bacterium
GGGTCAGCTTGGAACGGCCACCACGGACGGGAACGGCGCCTGGAGTTACGATTACACAGGGACGACGCTCGTTGCTGCCACATACGTTTTTACCGCGACGGCGACCGATGCGTCCGGCAATACCAGTGCTGCATCCGCCAATTTCAACGTGACCATCGACACAGGTGCCCCGGCGGCTCCGTCCACTCCGGATTTGATTGCGAGCAGCGACACAGGTTCATCCAGCACCGACAACATCACGAGCGACAATACGCCGTCCTTCTCGGGAACCGCCGAGGCGAACTCCACCGTGGAGCTTTTCCAGGGGACCACGTCTCTTGGTACCACAACAACCGATGGAACGGGCAATTGGTCGTTTACCGCCAGCACACTCGGCGACGGGACTTACAGCATCACTGCCAAGGCAACCGACAAGGCGGGTAATGTCAGTTCGGCGTCCAGCGCGTTGAGCATCACGATCGACACCAGTGCTCCTTCCGCCCCGGCAATCACAGCGATCACCACGGACACCGGCAGTTCGAGCAGTGATCAGATCACCAGCGACACCACTTTGGTTTTGAGCGGAACGGCCGAAGCCAACAGCACCGTGGCTGTCTCCCTCACCGGGACGGGTCAGCTTGGAACGGCCACCACGGACGGGAACGGCGCCTGGAGTTACGATTACACAGGGACGACCCTTGCAAACGGCGCTTATGTTTTCACCGCGACGGCGACCGATGCCTCCGGTAATACCAGCGCTGGATCCGCCAATTTCAATGTGACCATCGACACAGGTGCCCCGGCGGCTCCGTCCACTCCGGATCTGATTGCGAGCAGCGACACGGGGTCGTCCAGCACCGACAACATCACGAGCGACAATACGGCGTCCTTCTCGGGAACCGCCGAGGCGAACTCCACCGTCGAGCTTTTCCAGGGGACCACGTCTCTTGGAACCGCGACGACCGATGAAACGGGCAACTGGTCGTTTACCGCCAGCACACTCGCGGACGGGACTTACAGCATCACTGCCAAGGCAACCGACAAGGCGGGCAATGTCAGTTCGGCTACCAGCGCGTTGAGCATCACGATCGACACCAGTGCTCCGGCGGCACCGTCCATACCAGACATCATCGCCAGTAGCGACTCCGGACAGTCGAATTCGGACAATAATACCAACGACAACACGCCAACTTTGAGTGGTACTGCCGAAGCGGGAACTTCGGTGGAACTGTTCAGAGGCAGTACGACATCCCTGGGAAAATCCGCGGCGAACGGAGATGGAAGTTGGGAATTGACCTCTGTAACCATTCCCGACGGAGTTTACGGCATCACGGCCAAAGCCACTGACACGGCTGGAAACACGAGCATCGCATCCGGAGCCTTGAGCGCCACGATCGATACGGCTCCACCGATTGTTGGACCCATTGCGGATCAAACCATTGATGAAGACGCCTCCACGAGCGCTGTTGGTTTTACCGTGGACGACACCCTGACACCTGCCGTGGATTTGAGGGCCACCGGCGTGTCGAGCAATCCCGGGATTGTTCCCGACGCCAACATCGTAGTCGGCGGAAGCGAGGGCAACCGGACCGTTGCCGTCACGCCGCTCGCGAACCAGAACGGCACCGCGACCGTCACGCTGACGGTTACAGACTTGGCGGGCAATAATACGACGAGGACATTTACGGTCACCGTGTCGGCAGTCAATGACGCGCCGACCATCACCGCGATCACCGATCAAACGATTCTGGAAGATGCTTCGACGGGCGCCATCCTGTTTGCGATTGCGGACATTGATACGGAGGCGTCCAATCTCACCGTCACGGGCGCGAGTTCGGACACCGCTCTGGTCGCGGATTCCGGGCTGGAGTTCGGTGGGGCAGGCCTGAACCGGACATTAAGAATCACACCGGTCCCAAATCAGAATGGCACTGCCGCGATCACCGTCACAGTGACCGATGGAGGGGCTCTTTCCTCAAAAACGACCCTCAAGCTTTCCGTCACTCCGGTCAATGACACGCCGACCCTGGGTTCAATCAGCGATCCGGCGCCTGTTCTGGAAGACGCGCCGCAACAGAGCGTCAGCCTGACCGGCATCGGCACCGGCCAATCCAATGAAACGCAAACATTGACGGTAACCGCCACATCCAGCGACCCCACGCTGATTCCCGATCCAACCGTCACTTACACCTCTCCGGAAGCGACAGCCACTTTGGCATACACACCGGCAGCCAATGCAAATGGAACCGCGACCATCACAGTCGTGGTTGCCGACGATGGTGGAACGGCCGACGGAGGGGTGCACTCGGTGTCCAGAACCTTCTCGGTGGTTGTCACTGCGGTCAATGACGCCCCAACATTGTCTGTGGTTCCGGATCAAACCGCATTCGAAGATTCTTCGGTCAAGACTGTTTCCCTGTCCGGAATTGGTTTTGGTCCTTCGAATGAAAACCAATCAATCACCATCACCGCAAGGTCGAGCAATCCGGGGTTGATACCGACGCCGACCATCAACTACACCAGTCCGGGTGCCACGGGGACCCTGACCTACACGCCTGTTGCCAATGGAAACGGGCAATCGACGATCACCCTGAGTGTCCAGGACGATGGTGGAACCGCCAATGGAGGCGTCAGTTCCTTGACGCGGAGTTTTGTGATTCTCGTGAATGCGGCGAATGATGAACCGGTGTTGTCGCCTATTCCCGATTACACGGTGCTGGAGGGCAGCTTGTTGGAGTTCCGGGCCAGCGCGACCGATGTGGACGGTGATGCCCTTGTTTTCAGTCTCGATTCGGGTGCGCCCGCAGGTGCAACCATGGATTCACAAACGGGTGTTTTCCGTTGGGCACCGGATGAAAGCCAGGGTCCCGGCAGTTATAGCATCTTCGTGATGGTGACTGACAGCGGGTCGCCCGGCCTTACCGTACGCAGAAGTTTCAGGGTGGAGGTTGGCGAGCTTTCGTCTGTTCCCGTTTTTGATCCGGTTGCCGACCAGAGCGTGTTGGAGGGAGGAACATTGAGCCTGACCCTGATCGCTCGGGATGCGGATGTGCCCGGTCAGAGACTCACCTACAGCCTCGGGGAGGGGCATCCGAAGGGCATGATTCTTGATCCAATCACGGGATTGCTCACCTGGGCGACGGTGGAAAGCGATGGTCCCGGTTCGCAGCTCATTGAGGTGCGAGTCGAGGATTCGGGGGTTCCTCCGAGTCAGAGCGTGACTCGGTTCACGGTGACTGTGAACGAGGTGAACCAAGCCCCGGTGATTGCGGCGGTTGGTTCGCAAATCGCAGACGAAGGAGCGAAGCTGACGGTGCTCAATTCGGCGGTGGACCTGGATGTTCCTGCGAACCTGTTGACCTGGAGCCTTGCGGAGGGAGCTCCCGTGGGAATGACCATTGATTCCCGGACCGGAACGGTTGTCTGGACCCCGTCCGAAACCGATGGTTCGACGACGCATCAGATCACGGTCTCTGTCGCCGACGACGGAAATCCCAGTGCCCGTGCAAGCCAAAGCTTTTCGGTCAGGGTTCAGGAGGTGAACCAAGCGCCTGTCGTGGAGGCGGTGTCCGATCAGACAGTCGGGGAAGGGGGCGTTCTTTCGGTGAGGTTGCGAGCGACGGATCCCGATCTGCCGGTCAACGCCCTGCGGTTTAGCCTCGGCACCGGGGCGCCTGCCGGTGCGGGTATTGATCCAGTCTCCGGTCTGTTCACCTGGGCCCCCGGTGTGTTGGCGTCCGGTTCCACGAATCAGATTGCCGTTGTTGTTACCGACGATGGGGTTCCCCCGATGAGTGGGGAAACTCGGTTTGTGGTGGTTGCGACTGCAGCCAACAACCCACCCGTTATGTTTGCGCCGCAGGCGAGTACGGTGGCCGAGGATGAAATTCTGGTGTTGAGCGGGGTGAGAGTCGAGGACTCCGATGCGGGTGCCGGTAGTCTTCGCGTGAATCTGAGTGTTGAAGGAGGTAAGTTGTTCGTGACGGGCAATGGTGCTGTGACGACCGCCGGGGATGGTTCCGCCTCCATGGTGCTGACGGGTCCGTTGGTCGATCTGAATGCGGCATTGCAGGGGATTCGGTATCGGGGTGCCACGAATTTCTTCGGTACCGTTGGGTTCAGTGCCACGGTGAATGATCAGGGCAACACGGGCGGAGGCGAACTGACAGCGACGGCAACCGGATCCATCGTCGTCACGCCGGTGAATGATCTTCCCCTGATCAGCGTCATTGCGGATCAGAGCACGTCCGATTCGTTGGAAATTTCTGCGATCGTTTTCCGGATCAGCGATGTGGAGACTGCGGCTGGCGATTTGCGTCTCAGCGCGGGTTCGTCGAATCCTGGATTGGTGGCTGATTCGGCCATCCTGCTTGCTGGTACCGGTGCCGAGCGCACCGTCAGCATTCGGCCGACGCCGGGGGTGGCAGGAGAGGCGACCATAGCGTTGAACGTTGTCGATGCAGACGGTGGAATCGGGTTGCGGTCCTTTTTGGTGAGGGTGACACCCGTGGGCCCGGCGATCCTGACGAAACCCGCGAGTCGCACTGTTTTCGCTGGAAGCGAAGTGAGTCTGGCTGTGGATGCGACCGGTACTGCTCCCCTGGCTTATCAGTGGTTCTTTGAAGGGACGCCGATTGCCGGGGCAAATGCAGCGGTGTTGACACTTGGCACTCTGCAGTCCAGTCAGTCCGGGGCATATACGGTTGAAGTGAGCAATGGGGTTGGTTCCGTCTCCGGTGCGATAGCAAATCTCGTGGTTGCCGAGAATCTCGGGATTGTTCGGGATCTGACTGATCAAACGGTATTGGTGGGTAGCAACGTCACCTTTGAAATTGGTGCTGGCGGTCTGGAACCGTTCACCTACGTCTGGCGTTTGAATGGTCAGGTGATCCCGGGAGTCACTTCCGCCCTGCTGGAGTTGCCTGGTGTCACTGCTGCGCAGGAGGGGCTCTACTCTGTTGAGGTTTCCAATGTCACCGGAGTGGTCTCGAGCCGGGCCGCGCGCCTTGTGGTGCAGGCCGGTCCCGTGATTGTCCGACAGCCGGAGGGTCGGTCCGTGATAGCGGGAACGGACGTGTTGCTCGGGGTAACGGTCAGTGGGACCGAACCGTTGAGTTATCAATGGCAATTCAACGGAACGGATCTGGCGGGTGCGACTCTTCCAAGTCTTTCGGTGCCGAATGTACAGAAAAATCAGGTTGGGGATTATCAGGTGCGGGTGACGAATGCCGCTGGTGAAGTGGTCAGCGCCGTTGCTTCCGTGGCCCTGAACTCGCCCGTGTTGATTGCCGATCGATCGACCAGGAATTTGCGGGTTGCCTCGGGCTCGCCGGTGACCCTGAGTGTGAGCGCTTCGGGCACGGCTCCGCTCCTGTATCAATGGTTTTACGATGGATCCGCCATTGCTGGAGAGACCGGTCCCGATCTGGTGCTCTCCAGTCCGCAGATCGCTGATTCTGGACGCTACACCGTGGTGGTGCGGAATGGTCTGGGAGCCGTGGATGGCCCCAGATTCAATCTCACCGTGCTTGATCCCGTCGTGATTGTTCAGCAGCCAACGAGTCTGGAGGTTCGCCTTGGGGATACAGCCACGTTCACTGCGGAGGTGACCGGGAGTGGACCGCTCGGTTATGTGTGGGACGTGGATGGGGTGCCGTTCCGAACCACTTCGGAGCCGTCTTTGGTGTTGCCGGGTGTCAAGGCCTCGGCGGCTGCCGATTACGGGCTCACAGTGACCAATCTGGTCAGTTCGGCGAAAAGTGTACCCGCAGTGTTGACGGTTCTTTTGGCACCAACGGTGGAACCTCTGCCAAGCATTGTGGTGTTGCAGCAGACCAAGGACAACCTGACCTTGCAGGCCATTGCCCAGGGGCAGCCCCCGTTCCGGTATCAATGGCTGCTGAACGGCGTCTTGATCCCGGCCGCCACCAATGACACCTACACGATCCTCAATGTCCTCCCGCCGGATGGCGGAGGTTACAGCGTTGTTGTGACGGATGCGGGCGGGGCGGTGACGAGCAACACCAGCACCGTGATCGTGGATACTCCGCCCTTTGGTTTTTCGGACAATGTGGCCGATGCATCGGTCCTGAATTCCACGGGAGGCTGTTTTACCGGGAGCAATGCCGGAGCCACCCGGGAGAACGGGGAACAGGCGCATGTGGCCGGGAAACCGGCGACAAGTTCCGTGTGGTTCCGTTGGGATTCCCCGGGAACGGGTATTGCAGGAATTAATCTCCGGGGCAGCAGCTTTGACACGATCTTGGCAGTTTACACAGGGCAGCCCGGAAATCTCAGCCAGATTGCCAGTGACGAAGACGGCGGGGGGTTCCTCACCAGCGCGGTTGCTTTCAATACCGAACCCGGTGTTTCGTATTACGTGGCGATTGACGGATTCAAGGGGGCGCAGGGCAACATCCAGATGTGCCTCAACTGGGAGGGCACCACGGAGGTGCTCCCGCTGGTGCTCACTCATCCGCAGAGTCAGACCGTGTTGGTCGGCGATCTGGTTACCCTGTCCGTGACGGCAATGAGTCCGATCGGTAATCCGCTGGTTTATCAATGGTTCTTCGATGGGGATGTAATCCCGGGCGCGAACGAAGCGACCCTTTTACTGAGCAGTGTCGGAGGACTGAATGCGGGCAATTACCGGGTGGAAGTTCGCAACGCGAGTGGGGGGCGTCCGGTGGCGAGTTTTGACGCCGTACTGCAGGTCAATCTTTTGGTTTCGGGTTTTGAGGGGCCGCAGCTGGAAGTCGAGGATAAGTTTGGTGCCACCAGCGAAACCGGCCAGCAGATTGTGGTGCGGAGTCTGGCGCGGAGACCCAGTTCGGTGCTGCGGGGATTTCGTGGATGGAAATACTTCAGCACCAAAACCGCGAGCAAGGATGCGGGGGAACCCAATCATTGCAACAATACCGGAGGGGCTTCGTCCTGGTTCGTCTACCAGGGTGTCACCAACTCAACGGTGCGCATCAGCACTGAGGGAAGCAGTTTCGACACGGTGCTGGCGGTGTACACCGGTGCCAGCTCCGCCTACGTGGACCTGGTGGAAATGGCGTGCGACGACAATGGCGGTGCAGACGGCAAATCGAGTGTTCTGCTGTTTCCAACCGTGGAGGGTCAGATTTATTACATCGCGATGGACGGATTGGACGGGGCCAAGGGATTGGTTCAGTTCAAATACGAAGTGGCGGCACCTCCGTTTGTCGGGGACGCCCCCACGTGGGGCAAGATTGATCCGGTGACCGAACAGCCGCTGGGCGGTGGCATCGATCCAACCGTGCAGGTTGGGGATAGTCTCCGGTTTACGGTTCGAGCGGACAACGTACTGGCGCCGGTCGATCTGACCTATCAGTGGCGTCACGACGGGCTGGATATTCCGGGTGGGACTTCGGGGTCGTTGATCCTGAAAAATATCACCGAACGCGATTCAGGGGAATACCTCGTTGTTGCGGGGAACTTCTCAGGGAGTGTGACCAGTGCACCGGTCCGGCTCGATTTCACCGCGCCGGTCACCCTGTTGGCCGGTCTGGAGGATGTGGCCGTGGACGCGGGTGAGAGCGCGACTTTTGCGGTCGTTGTGGATGGATCTGAACCGTTTGAGTATCAATGGACATTCAACGGAGAACTCGTGACCGGGGCGACCGGATCGACGTTGACCCTGGAAAATGTGGGGGAGACGGCGGCTGGAGTCTATGCGGTGAACGTCACCAATGCAGCGGGAACGATCCGCAGTCAGGCCAATCTCGTCGTGTATCAGGGACCTGTCATAGTCAAACAGCCTCTTGCGCAGACGGTGGGTGTTGGTGGGACGGCTCAATTCCTGGTGTCGGCAATCGGGACCGATCCGCTGAGTTACCAGTGGCGACTGAATGGGGTCACTCTTGAGGGTGCGACGGGTCCGGCGCTGACTCTGGAGAACGTCCAGGTTCCGATGGGCGGAAGCTACAGTGTCGTGGTGAGTAACATTGTCCGGTCCGTAACCAGTACCGGTGCGCCATTGGTGGTCGCGGTTCCTCTGAGCATAGGCCGCCAGCCATTGGATCAGGCGACGGTGGTTGGTGGTTTGGCCGAGTTCTCCGTTGTGGCGAGCGGTGGTGGGACTCTTTCCCATCAGTGGCACCGAAACGGTGAACCCATCCCGGGGGCAACCTCCGCCAGTCTGGTGATCAGCAGTGTCGGGACAACTGATGTTGGGGTTTATCAGGTTGTTGTGAGTGACCTCACAGGGGTGGTGGCGAGCCGGGAAGCGCGGCTCACCATCGGATCCGTTCCCACCATCCTCGAGCAACCCATCGGGCAGACGGTGAAGGAGCGGGCGAACGCGGCTTTCTCGGTGGTGGCCGAAGGCTCCGGTCCGCTTCAGTTCCAGTGGACACGGGACGGAGTGGCGATCGTGGGAGCCACGAACTCGGTGTTTGAACTCAAGGCAGTGGGTCCCTCGGATTCCGCCCATTATCAGGTGAGCGTACAGAACCCCGTTGGCGCGATCCTGAGCGATTCGGTCACCCTGAATCTGCTGCAACGGGCCCGGATCGTGCAGCAACCCAGCGATCTGGTGGCAACGGCTGGCAGTTCCGCCACCTTCCGGGTTCTCGCACAGGGCACGGCGGACCTCACCTACCAATGGTACTTCGAAGGGGCCCCTATCGAAGGCGCGACCGCTCCGACCTATAGCATTGCCGAAACCGGTGAATCGCATGAGGGCAGGTATTGGGTGGAAGTCCGGAATCCGGTTGGCTCGGACCGCAGTCAGGTGGTGCACCTCTGCTTGTCCGGACCGGAGCATCCGGTGAGGATTGTATCGGTGCGTCTTTTGGAAGATGGCGCGACGAGTCGGGTCCTCATCTGCGGGCCTTCCGGGACAAGCGCCGTGCTGCAGGGATCCGCTGATTTTTACTCCTGGCATGTCCTGACCTCGTTCACTTTCACCGATAACGGGTATGAACACATGGACGGGGATGCGGTGCAATACGGGTATCGGTTCTACCGGGTGGCACCACCGGAACCGGTGCGGATTGTGGAACGTTCGGGACATCAGGCAGTACCGGCCGGTACGGCGACGACCGTGTGGGTTCAGGCTGCAGGAACCGAACCCATCAGCTATCAGTGGTGGCGCAACGGGGCGGAGATCCCAGGTGCCACCAATTCGGTTTACCGGATCGAGAGTGCGGCGGAGGCCGATGAAGGCGGTTACCATGTGCGTGTGATCAATTCCCAAAAACGATTAACCAGTCCGGACATGTTCCTCTGCGTCAGGGAGGATGACAAGATGGTCGACATTCTGACCGTGGAGAAGGACGGGGTCGTTGCCCGGGTCTATGTTTGCGGTCCGGTGGGCATTACCGGAATCATGCAGGGATCGCGGGACCTGAAGGCATGGACGCCGTTGGGGAGTTTCACCTTCTCGAGCAGTCTGCATGAATACCTCGATGTTGATGCCGGGGAACAGGGCTGGCGTTTTTACAAGATCGCTCCGGCTGCGCCCGAGATTCACCAGGTGGATTCCTCGGAGACCGGTGTTTACAGCTTTCCGACAAACGGTCCGGAAGGATTCCGGGTGGTGGTGGTGGCATCCAGCGATCTGGAACACTGGAAGGTGATCGCGAACTCGGCAATCGTCCATGGACGGGTCAGCTTCTTGGATCCCGAGCGAGCCTCCAATTCGCATCGATTCTACAAGATCGGCATTCCGCAGGAGTAGCGGATTTCCAAACGGGTGGGTCCCTCAGGCCAATCAGCTCGAGGAGGCTGGTAACGAAGGTTTGACTCCGGACGATCGGGCGGGTATGGAGCCGGATGCTAATCTTCGATGCCCATCTGGATCTATCCATGAACGCGTTGGAATGGAACCGCGATCTAACACGTTCCATCACCGAGATCCGACAGCGGGAAGAGGGAATGACGGACAAGAAGGACCGGGGAAAGGGAACCGTGTGTTTTCCCGAAATGCGCCGTGGGGGGGTTGGAGTCTGCGTGGCCACACAGATTGCAAGGTATGTGAAACCGAAGAACGGACTTCCTGGATGGAACAGCCCGGAGCAGGCCTGGGCTCAGACGCAGGGGCAGTTGGCGTGGTACCGCGCCATGGAAGACGCCGGGCAGTTGATTCAGATCCGGGACGCGGTGGCTTTGGAAAAACAGGTGCGGCTCTGGACCGCTCCGAACGGATCATCGGGATCGCAGGCAGAGACAGGCAACCTGGCCATTGGATACGTCCTGAGTTTGGAAGGCGCGGATTCCATTGTGAAGCTTTCGTATCTGGAGAAAGCATATGCGCAGGGACTCCGGGCGGTTGGGCCGGCCCATTACGGTCCGGGAACGTATGCCCAGGGAACCCATGCCACGGGAGGCATCGGTGCTCGGGGTCGGGAACTGTTGAGCGAGATGGACCGATTGGGAATCATTCTGGATGCGACGCACCTGTGTGATGAGAGTTTTTGGGAGGCATTGGCTCATTTTCAGGGACCGGTCTGGGCGAGTCATTCCAATTGCCGGGCCCTGGTTCCCCATGAACGCCAGTTCACCGACGAGCAACTCAGGGCGTTGTTCGAGCGTGGAGCGGTGATTGGAGCTGTGTTGGACGCGTGGATGATCATTCCCGGCTGGAACCGCGGCGAGACAACCCCCGAATCTTCCGGCTTGAAGCTCGAGCGCATTGTCGAACATATCGATCATATTTGCCAGCTCGCCGGGAACGCCCGGCATTCAGGAATCGGGACTGATTTGGATGGTGGTTTCGGAAGGGAACAATCACCGGGAGATCTGGAAACAATTCATGATATCTCGCGCATTGCGGACATGCTTCGGGCTCGGGGCTATTCCCAGGAAGATGTCGATGGAATCATGTACGGCAATTTCGTGCGGTTTCTAACGACGACCTGGTCCGGGCGGTAACGCCTTGGATTCGGCTGCGCGATCAACGGGTGCCCTCGGCTGGGAATCAGGCCGGGTGCGTTCGCTCGAACCAGCTTCTCGTCCCGTTGCATACCTTGCAGACCGAGAGCATGACGGGGACTTCGACCAACACACCCACCACGCAGGCGAGGGCTGCGCCTGAACTCGGACCGAAGATTGTGATGGCGACCGCGACGGCCAGTTCAAAGAAATTGCTCGCGCCGATGAGTGCCCCAGGAGAGGCGACATTGTGTGGGACCTTGAGCCAGCGCATCAAGAGGTAGGTGAGGCTGGAGTTGAAATAGACCTGAATCAGAATGGGGATCGCCAGCAGGATCACCGCGATCCATCGGGTCGTCAGGTTCTCCGCCTGGAAAGCGAAGATCAGCACGAGGGTCAGGAGCAGCGCGCTGATCATGACCGGATGAAACTTTGGCAGGAAACTCCTCTCAAACCATTCCGCACCGTGCGATCGGAGGAGCAGGGTGCGTGTCAGCCATCCGGCCACCAGCGGAATCACGATGAAAACCACCACGGACGTGATCAATACTTTCGGAGGCACAACCACGTCGGCAACGCCGCACAGGAACATCACGATCGGCGCGAAGGCGAACAGCATGATCAGGTCGTTGACGGCCACCTGAACCAGGGTGTATGCCGGGTCCCCATCCGTAAGGTAGGACCATACAAAAACCATGGCCGTACAGGGAGCGGCGGCAAGGATGATGAGGCCGGCCGTGTAGTTCTTTGCCGTTTCCGGATCGATCCACCGGGCAAACACGTGCTGCATGAAAAACCAGGCCAGCAACGCCATGCTGAAGGGCTTGACCAGCCAGTTGACAAACAGGGTCACCATCAATCCCCTGGGCCGTCGCGCGATCCCCGCCAGGGCGCCGAAATCCACCTTCAGCATCATGGGGTAAATCATCAGCCAGAGAAGAATCCCGATGGGCACGTTCACCTGGGATCCCCGGCTGAATTCAAGGTGACTGAGGGTGCTGGTGAGCCCGGGCCACATTCGGCCGAACGCCACACCCGCCACCATGCAGAGCAGGACCCAGACGGTGAGGTAACGCTCGAAAAAATCCAGGCGTTTGGGAGGGGTGACGGGCTTCATGGCGGGGTCAGGTTTTGAGGGTTGTCTGGTCGCGACGACCGGCGGCGTAAGCTTCGAACACGCGGCGAATCTCGTCGCGAACCCTTCGGAACACGGCGAGTTTCTCCTGCTCGGTCCCGGTGGCATGTGCCGGGTCATCAAATCCCCAGTGGTGCCGATTGGATTGGTTCGGAAAGACCGGGCATGCCTGATCCGCGTTGCCGCAAACGGTGATGACCGTTTCGATCGGACGCGAGAGGAATTCGTCCAGATGCTTGGACCGATGGTCTGAAATCGGAATGCCAATCTCGTTCATGACCTGGATTGCCAGCGGGTGGACCTGCCCGGTCGGTTTGGACCCGGCACTCTGCACCTCCAGCAGGTCACCGGCAGCCGCGCGCAGGATCCCTTCGGCAAGGTGGCTCCGGCATGAATTGCCGGTGCAGAGAATGAGGACAACAGGTTTCATGGGGTGATCAGGGGAGTGCGTTTGGATTTGAGACGGGGGGAATGTTTTGCGCGCCCGGGACCTTCCAGCGCTTGGCCTGCCCAACAGCAGTCCGGTTCGATCTCTGCCAATCGGCGAAGGTCATCGCGAAGCACCGGATCGAGCCGGGCGCATTCCTGCAAAGCACGAACCTGCAGGGCCAGCTCGCGGCTCGGTTTGGTCGGGAGGGAATAGATCATCCACTGCTGATGCCGGCGGCCCGCCACCAGTTCGTGTTTGCGCAGATAAGCCAGATGCTTGGATGCGGCCACCTGCGTGAGATTCAGCAGGCTCTGCAGGTGACAGACGCAGAGTGGCGTCCGGGCCAGCAGATGGACCATGCGCAACCGGGTTTCGTCCGCCAGACAGCTGTAGATGGGAACCAGGTTCATATTCCTGAATCGGAATATGCATCGGGAGGTATATGCGTGTCAAGGCGAGACTCGCGGCCTCTGCGTGATGTTTGTTGCCCCTTGTCCGAGTCGCACCGAATGTCCGTGGGGCGCGCCCGGCCCACGCGGGTATGGTAGGGATAGGGGGGCTCATCTCTGAGGTCGGCTCGCTTTGTCTCGGGCTAAGGCTAAGGAGATTAACCCAAGTTCCGCGAAGTATGCATTTGGCCATCGTCGATGATCTCGTCCCCGCGCTCGTCGTTGAAGCTTATGTCGCCTTCTCACCCCAGAAAGTCGAATCCGCCTTTCTGGCTCGCATCCACAATGCGCGTCTTGGTCGGATGCAGCGTTCATCGCGCCGCTTCCGGCCATTGGCGCAGGTTTTCAAGCACGTTTCATCGCTACGATGGGAACTCTGACTCCTGCCCCGCTCCTTCCAGCACCGGGACAGGTCTCCTTGATTCATGATCATGCACTTCCGGACATTCCGTCTCGAACCACCCCATGCGCCCCCGTCTTCCGGCAATGCTTCTTGCTCCGGGCGGGTTTGGCCACCGATTCGCTCTGTGTCGCTATCGGCGGTTCTTCGGACTTCGCTCTTCTTCGGCAGTCTCATCAGTCGCATCAGGCCTTATCGAGTTTGTGTCACAGACCCTGGTTCGGAAGGCGATCGCCGATTGTTTCTACAGTTCGGAAAGGAATCAGCGAACCCTCCGCCAACGGATCCTGAAGCACACCATTCTCCACAAGGATCACTTCATGTGTCCAAAACGGAATACCGAGGACGACATTATCAATTGGGAACTGTCCATCGAAGATTTCCTTCATCGATCCGGATTCATCGGACAAAACCGTTCTACCGACTCCGGGTGCTCCCGTAGGCCCTTGATGCCCCCCGGAAACCCTCATCCCCTGCCTCACGAAGCTTCAGAACGTGCAACCTTTTGTTGCACCTGCAACAAAAGGTTGCACTTCATAAAAACAGTGTCGGGCCGAGGGCGGCAAGGGGTCTTCCAGGGTGCGGATGCAGCAACGAAGCCAGTTTTCCCGGTGAATCCGGGCCGATTCGTGGTGGGTCAAGATCCGATGGGTTTTACTTCCTTCATATCTGATGGGGGCGTATGAACAACCTTTTGTTGCAGGTGCAACAAAAGGTTGTTTGATTGAAGGCTGGGGCCGGCGAGCACTCATTCCGCGGCTTCCAGCAGGTCGTGGGGAAGGATTGCAGATCCAAACCACGGAGGATTTCCCTCCGAACCGCTTAACCGAATGTCCGTGGGGCGCGCCCGGCCCGCGCGGGTGGCGGGCGGCTACGGCCGGGGTGCGTCCTTGAACCGAAATGGGGGGCGGCCCGTGATGTCCGAACTGAGGATGGACGGGCACCAGTATTGTTCGACATGTTTGACGACAAGGTCGGTTCCCGCGAAATGCGTGACACCTGGTTCCCTCCGGGGATCGTACATCGTGTCGGTCATGTCGCGGACCAGGGCGACGTTTTTTCCGAGGTGGACCATCTGCCGGATTCCGAACGGACGACCCAGGACACACATGTTGAGGTGCACGCCCATGAGAATGACGTTCCTGATGCCGCGGGCTTCGAGCAGGTTGTAGGTTTCCTGTCCGTTGTCCGTGATGGCATCGCGGTCATCGATTCGGAGGGTGGCGATCTGGCGTGTCCATGCTTCGCGGATGGTGCATTTCTGCGCACAATCGCAGCCCATGTCGGTGTCATCAATCGGCAGGTCCGCCTCCCGGGTGGTGTCCGGCCAGCACCAGGCGGTGCCCCAACGTTCAGCGGCGGACAGGGCGACGGGTGGGGTGGCATGCGGGGCGTTGCGGGCCCGTTCGCGCTGGGGAGTGTCGTTGTAGAAGTTGACGGTGCTGCTGGGGGCGTGGATGATGAAGAGCCCCTGTTGACGGGCCTGTTCGACCATCTCGTTCATGGGGCCGGCGAGTTCCGCAACGCGACGGGACGCGGACTTGCACCAATGATCGTCCCACATGTCGCAGATGATCAGTGCGGTTTGGTCAGCGCGCCACGTGGTCCTGGTTTCCTCCGGTGTGGTGGAGGAGCGTGACCGGAGGGTGAGGCGGAGAACGTTGTCGGCGCTGGAGCCTGGGATGGGCGAGAACATTGCAGCAAGGAGAAGGAGATGGGGGATCAGGGATTGTGGTTTCACGAAGTCATTAATCAAATGAACGCCATTGAAGTCAAAATAAAAGCTGGGGATCCCGCGCGGGTGGGTTCTGTGAATTAGATGACGGAATGATGGAGCATTAAATTTCCGTGCACTTTGACAGGCGCTCTGATTAAGGTGTGCGAATGTTAGTGCGCACACGATCCGACGAGCTGTTTGCCGAGGCTCTCAAGTATATTCCAGGGGGCGTCAATTCACCGGTGCGCGCGTTTCGCGCGGTTGGAGGGCAGCCATTTTTTGTTCACAAAGCGGAGGGTGCGAAGGTTTACGATGTGGATGGCAACCATTACATCGACTACGTGGGAACCTGGGGGCCGGCCATCCTGGGGCATGCGCATCCGAAGATCATTCAGGCAGTGCGGGAGACGGCGGTCCAGGGAACGAGCTTCGGAATTCCCAATCCGTTGGAAGTGCGGATTGCGAAGTTGATCTGTGAATTGGTTGAGAGTGTGGAGAAGGTGCGGTTCTGCAACTCGGGCACGGAGGCCTGCATGTCGGCCATTCGCCTGGCACGCGGGTACACCAGGCGGGATAAAATCATCAAGTTCGATGGTTGTTATCACGGTCACACGGACTCGCTGCTGGTCAAGGCCGGTTCCGGCGCGTTGACCTTTGGACATCCGGACAGCGCCGGGGTGCCTGCGGCGTTCACGGAGCATACAGTGGTGATTCCGTTCAACGATCCAGAGGCTGTGAAGGCGGCTTTTGCGGCAAACGCGGGGCAGGTTGCGGGGATCATCGTGGAACCGGTGCCGGGTAACGCGGGGGTTTATCTTCCGGAGCCGGGGTATTTCGCGTTTCTTCGCGAAATTACGGCGGCGAATGGTTCGGTTCTGATTTTTGACGAAGTCATGACCGGTTTCCGGGTTGGATTGGGAGGGGCCCAGGAGCGATTCGGAATCAGACCGGATCTGAGTTGCTTCGGGAAGATCATTGGCGGCGGTCTGCCCGTGGGTGCGTTTGGCGGGCGCGCGGAGATCATGGATTGTCTGGCCCCGTTGGGACCGGTTTATCAGGCGGGGACCCTGAGTGGCAATCCGCTGGCGATGGCGGCCGGCCTGGCGGCGCTGGAGGAGTTGCGGAATTCGGATGCGCATGTGCGGCTTGAGGCGTTAGGGGCGAACCTGGAGAAGGGGATGAAGGAGGCGGCTCGCGCTGCCGGCGTGCCTGTCGTGTTCAACCGGTGCGGGTCGATGTTTTGCGGTTTTTTCACAGAGCACCCGGTGCGCAATCTGGCGGATGCGATGAGGAGTGATCGGGAGCGCTTTGCCAGGTATTTTCACGGAATGCTCGAGCAGGGCGTTTATCTTGCGCCGTCCCAATTCGAGGCGGGATTTATTTCCACGGCGCATTCGGAGGATGATATCGAGCGAACGGTCGCCGCCGCAGCCCTGGTGATGAAGGCGCTCTGAACGACGGATTGAGATTGTGCGTATTCTTGCCCTCGATTACGGAACCAAACGGGTTGGCGTGGCGGTCAGTGATGAGCTGAAAATCATTGCCCAGCCCCTGGAGTATATCCTGGCCGAGCCGTTTGATCTCCTCCTGGCACGGCTTAAAACCCTGTTACACGAACAGGATGTGGAATTGATGCTTGTGGGCATGCCCCGCAACATGGACGGGAGTTTCGGTCCTTCGGCGGAAATGGTCCATGAGTTCGTGGGGCGGCTCAAGGAGCACTTTGAATGCCCGATCCGGACCTGGGATGAACGGCTTACCTCGACCCAGGCGAACCGGTTGCTGGTGCAGGGCAACGTGCGTCGAAAAGAACGCAAACAGAAAGTCGACCAAACGGCGGCCGCGATCCTTCTCCAGAGTTACCTGGATTCGCTTCCCGGTGTTTCCTGGTGAGGATGGGTGCTGTGAAGGTGAAGTTGACCATAGCGTATGAGGGTACCGAATACTCGGGCTGGCAGTGGCAGACGAACCGGGTGACGGTTCAGCAGCGGGTTGAGGAAGCACTTGCGTCCATTCTGCAGGAGACGGTCCGGTTGCACAGTTCCAGTCGGACGGACACCGGGGTGCATGCCGTTGGTCTGGTGGCTCATGTGGAGCTCCCGGAACGGGCATCGGCACTGACCGAAAGCAAGCTGGAGCTTGCCCTGAACGCGCATCTGCCCGATGACATTCGGGTGGTGGGGGTGCGGCGGGTGCCCGCCGGGTTTCATGCGCGATTCGACGCCCGGGGCAAGCAGTACCGGTATCAGGTTTGGAATGATCGTTCGGCCAATCCGCTGCTGCGCCGCCACGCCTGGCTCGTTTACAAGCCTCTGAATATGGAGGCGGTGAGGAGTGCGGCCAGGCTGTTCGTCGGCAGGCACGATTTTGTTTCGTTTGCCGGAACCCGGAACTACGAAATGGAATCGACGGTGCGGACGGTGGTGCGGTGCGATGTTCAACGCAGGGGCTCGTTGATCACGTTCATCATTGAGGCGGATGGTTTCCTCTACAAGATGTGCCGGAGCATTGTGGGAACGTTGATCCAGATCGGTCTGGGCAAATTCGATTCCGGGGAAATCTGCACGATGTTGGAGCGTCGGGACCGGCGGGTTGCCGGAATGACGGCTCCAGCCCATGGACTGACTCTGTGGAAGGTGTATTACGCCTCCAAGCGACTGCCCCGCAAACCCGCCCGTGACCGGCGTTCGGCATGAACGTCGTTTTGGTCGCCCCTGAGATTCCCCCGAACACGGGGAACGTGGCGCGTTTGTGCGCGGCAGCCAGAGCGAAGCTGCACCTGATCGAACCTCTTGGTTTCAAGCTGGACGATCGGCAGCTGAAACGGGCGGGTATGGATTATTGGCAATACGTGGACTGGGTGAGTTGGCCGGACTGGGCGCGGTTTCGGTGTGCGGTGCCCGATGGATCGAAGATCTGGCTGATCGAATCCGGCGGAGGTCGGCACTATGCGGAGGCAGCCTATGGCGAGAACGATTACCTGGTGTTCGGTCGTGAAACGGCCGGACTGCCTGGAGCCCTGCTTGAGGCGAATCCGGAGACGTGGTTGCGAATTCCGATCTTCGAACCTCGGGCGCGTTCGTTGAACCTGTCCAATTGTGTTGCGCTGGTTTTGTACGAAGCGATGCGCCAGCAGGGGTTTGCCGGAGAAAACGGGACGGGGACGCAGGGCAGGATTTCAGGAGCATCCATTTAGGATTTGTCAGCTTTGAGTCCAGGGTCTAGGGTCTGAGGCATTGAGAGATTGAGGATGTTATACCGAATCAAGAATTTCGGGTTGAGGATTCTGTTTGTTTGCGTTTTGGGGTTGACGGCTGTGCTGGTCTGCCTGGGGCAGTCCTCCAGCCGTTTTGAAAAGGTGCCATTGCCGATGGTGCAATCCAACGCGGACAGTGGGGATCCGGAAGCGCAGTTTGAGCTGGCCTACCGCTACATGGCCGGGCGGGGGGGAGCGCGTGGCAACGAGACGAACTTTGTTCAGGCGGCGATCTGGCTGCAGAAATCCGCGGATCAAGGATTGGCGATTGCCCAACACAATCTGGGGGGGTTGTATTACAGCGGTTTTGGAGCACCCCGGGATTATGTGCAGGCTTTTAAGTGGTATCGCAAGGCGGCGGAACAGGGGTTCACCCCATCGCAGGCTTTTCTGGGCTGGGCCTACATTCAGGGCAAGGGGGGGCTGACGGAGGATTACCACGAGGCCATCAAATGGTATACCATGGCCGCCGAAGGCGGGGACCAGGAGGCTCAGCTTCGATTGGGCATGCTGTACCTGAGAGGAGAGGACCTGAATCCGAATTACGAGGAGGCTTACAAATGGATCAATCTGGCCGCCGCGCAGGGAAGCACCAACGCGGTGAAGTTGCGGCGGAAGATAAGCCTGAGCATGACCCAGGAGCAGGTGGCAGAGGGGCAGCGCCGAGCCAACGATTTTGCGGTGGGTAAGCCCAGCGCCCCCCCGAACCGGAATGGTGAGAGGAGTCCATAATCTAATGGCGCGGGTTTTGGTGGGTGGGGATTGGAGTCGCCATGAAGTTCTGATCGGACTATTGCGTGCAGAGGGGTATGAAGCCGGGATTGCCTCCGATCGCGAGGCTGTTTGCAGGTTGGTGCGGGAAACCAGTCCGGCATTGATTCTGATCAACAACGATCTGCTGGAACCTCGGGACGGCACCGACCAGAAGGTTCTTTCTCGTGAGCTTGATTTGAGCGGGGCGTGCGTGATCCGCCTGACCGAAGGGCCCGGGGAATCCGAAGTCGAGGGTGAGGGATTGGATCCTTGGAGTCTTCCCTCTGGGTTGGGGGCTGGGCAGGCCTTGTTTCGTTTGAAGTTGTTTTTGCGTGTGCACCGGGCTGAGGCGGCGGAGCGACTACAAACGCGGCGACTTGAAGAGATGGTCCGGATCCAGGACGAGATCGCTTCGGTGAAGACGGATCCGAAGGGCATCATGGAGATCGTGGCGGAGCGGGCCCAGCAATTGACCGGTGCCGACGGCGCTGCTGTGTTGATGGTGTCCGGTGACTCGCTTGGCGCGGAAGCGGCCACTGGAGTGCTGGCCCACCTCCGGGGGCAGCGAAGCAGGATTGACGGAACAGCCTCCGCCCTCTGCCTTCAGTCCGATGAGGTGTTTGAGTGTGGTGACGTGGAGAATGACGAGCGGTTCCGGATCGAAGCGGAACGGGAGGGAGGCTACGGTTCGTCGCTGATTGTTCCGCTTCGGTATCAGTATAACTCGGTCGGTGTCCTGAAGGTGGTATCCAGGAGGCGGGAGGCGTTTCTGAGCGCAGAAGGGCACGCGCTGCAGTTTGTCACGTACTTCATGGCAACGGCAATCAACCAGGCGGTTGCCCTGAGTGGCAAACAGGCGCTGCTGGCTGAGCACACCAAAACGATCCTGGCGCTGAGGGAAAGCGAGGAGCGGTTCCGGAGTGCGTTCGACTATGCCTCGATCGGAATGGCCCTGATTCGGACCGATGGGCGGTGGCTCAAGGTGAATCATACCCTGTGCGGAGTGGTTGGTTATTCAGAGGCGGAATTGAAGGAGCTTTCGTTTGACAGCCTGACGCACCCGGAGGATTTGCCTCTGCACCGGGACAATGTCCTTGAGTTGCTTTCGGGAAAGGTGACAAGTTTTCAGGTGGAAGAGCGCTGTTTTCACAAGTCGGGATCGTTGGTTTGGATCCTGTTGAATGTGTCGCTGCTTCGGGACGTTTCATCCAACCCGCTTAATTTTATTGCCCAGATCCAAGACATCACCGAGAGGAAACGCGCCGAGGATGCGTTTCGGATGCAGGCCCGGGTGTTGGCGAACATGTCGGAAGGGGTTTGCCTGGCTGACGAGGACGGAGTGATTGTGTACACCAACCGGGCCGAAGATCGGATCTTCGGGTATGCCACCGGGGAGTTGAAGGGGCAGCACATGGGATGTCTGATGGTGGAATCCGGTGAGTCGGGGCAGATCTCTGTGAGCGAAGTGATCCAGGAGGTGCTGACGCTGGGGCAGTGGAGTGGACAATTTGAGAACCGTCGCAAGAATGGTGAGAGAATTGTCACGGCGGCGAGTTTTTCGATGCTGGAAGTGGCTGGGAACAAGTTTGTGATCTGCGTGCAGGAGGATATTACGCAGAAGCAACTTGCGGATGAGCAGATACGCAATTCGCTGAAGGAGAAGGAGGTGTTGCTGAAGGAGATTCACCACCGGGTGAAGAACAACCTTCAGGTGATTTCGAGCCTGCTGAACCTGGAAGCGGGTCGGAGTGGGGAACCCGGATACAGCGAGCGATTCCGGGAGAGTCAGAATCGGGTACGTTCCATGGCGTTGATCCATGAAAAGCTGTATCAATCACAGGATCTGGCCCGGGTCGATTTTAATGAGTATGTAGCCAGCCTGGGGGCGATGCTGTTTCGCTCCTATGGTGCCAATTCCGGGGCGGTCAGATTAGAGTTGCGTATTGCTCCGGTTCACCTCAACATCGATACAGCGATTCCGGTAGGACTGTTGATTAATGAGTTGGTCTCAAATTCACTCAAGCACGCCTTTCCGGACGGTCGACAGGGAACCATTACGATAGAGTTCCTCGAATTGGAGGAACAGCGCTATTCGCTGACCTTCAGGGACGATGGGATGGGTTTCTCGAAGGATTTTGATCCTGAAAAATCGACTTCCCTTGGGCTGCGTTTGGTGGGGATTCTCACCAAGCAGATTGGCGGGCAGTTGACCTGCAGGGAAGAGAACGGGACCTTGTTCACAATTTTGTTTGGCGAGGTCCAGGAAAGAGAAAGACATTAATTTATGGCGGCTTCTCAGGTGCTTGTAGTGGAGGATGAAGGAATCATAGCGGCCGATATCCAGGATCGACTGACCGCGCTCGGATACGAGGTGCCGCTGACGGTGTCCTCCGGGGAAGAGGCTTTGGAGAAGATCCCGACATTTCTGCGGGATGTTGTGTTGATGGACATCATGCTCAAGGGAGAAATCGACGGAATTGACGCCGCTGCCCAGATTCGGGAGAGGCACAATATTCCGGTGATCTTCCTGACGGCGCATGCCGATGAGAGCACCGTGAACCGGGCCAAACTGACGGAACCGTTTGCGTATATTCTCAAGCCTTTTGAGGAGAGGGAGTTGCACACCGCCCTGGAAATGACGCTGCACCGCCATCAGATGGATCAGGAGCGGCGGAAGGAACAGGACAAGAAGGGCGAGGAACTGGAAAAGGCGGTCGAAGGATCGATCCGAACGTTGAGCAGGATTCTTTTGGTTGCCGAAGCCCCGTCCCATGAGGTCGGTCTCAAACTGCGTGAGTATATGGAGGCCTGCACCGAATCGATGAAGATACCCAATCCATGGGATTATCATGTCGCAGCGGAATTGTGCCGGATTGGTTACCTGAATATTCAATCGATGATCATTCAGAAAATCCGGGCGGGGATGACGTTGCTGCCGGCGGAAAAAGACATGTTTAATCGATTGCCTGAGTATGGCAGGGATATTCTCGGCCGGATTCCGCGTTTGGAGGAGGCGGCGCGGATGGTTTATTACCAGAACAAGAATTTTGATGGAACGGGATTTCCCCGGGACTCGATTGGTGGCGTGAATATTCCCCTGGGTGCCCGGTTGTTGAGGATACTCAACGACGTGATCCAGGTTGAATCAGAGGGCGGTTCGAAGAACCGGGCGATGCTCGACATTCAGAAAACCAGCGGAATCTATGATCCCAAAGTGGTCGAGCAGGTCATGACGGCTTTCTCTCAGGGACCCCGCAAGGGGAAGGCGGTTGCCTTGAAAGACCTGTATGTTGGTCAGACGCTTGTGGAGCCGATCGAAACAATCGATGGGACGTTGGTGCTCAACGCAGGAAACCGGATCACGCCCTGGATGCTCCAAAAACTGAACAACTTTGTCGAGGCCAGCGGTGTCAAGGAACCGATCTACGTCGAGTGAGCTCGGCGCTTCGGTGGACGGCCGAGCCGTGAAGGCTAGGTGTTGCGGGGTGAGGTGCAGCGGTAGATGAAGGCCGGAGGAAGGTTTCCCCAAACGACCGGGCTGATATCCACGCGGTTGAACAGGCTCTCGAGGTTTCTCCTGTATTTGCGGGCCTGTGGCATCCATCGTGCATGCAGATAGGCGAACGTTGTGAAAACGCCGTCCGTTCCCAGGGTGGCGATCACGGAACTCATGATCCGGTTCTGAATGCCTGAATCGAGGCTTGCCCAGGGGAGTCCACTGATGATGCAGCAGGCTTTCTGCTTGTTGTGTACCTCAAGGTATTTTTTTACCCGCTCGGCCGAGTCGTTGTACACGGAGAGCTTGGGGAATCGCAGCTGAAGACGCTGAGTATAGCTTGCGTCCACCTCGAGTGCGAAGAACGTGGTCTTGGGTCCGATTCGGTTGAGGATCGGGGCCGTGATCGCTCCGGTGCCGGGGCCCAGTTCCACGACTGTTTCCGCACGGTGCAACCCGAGCCCGGTCACCATCGCGAGGGCCAGAGCCGGTGAGCTTGGGCTGAGAGCTCCCACACTGCAGGGTTTGCGGATAAAGGCCCTCAGGAAATGCACACGCTCTGACCAGTTGGATCGGGTCTCCGGGAGGGGAGCGTGTTCGTCCGGTTTTTTCGGGCCGGCTGGGGAGGTCCCCGTATCGATTGTGTATGTGTCCCGCATGGGTCTTCAGCCCTCTTCCCAGTCGACTGCCATGGCATGTCTCTGCCAGGCTGCCTGCTGCCAAAGCGGTTGTTCCTTTGGCACAGATTCGTGCTGAGAGCCTTAGGAACTAATCGAGTCAGCGCCTTTAGGCAAGCCAATCTTACGCGATTGTGTTGTCCGGGGTGCATGACAGAATTCTTCGTCGATGACGAACGAAGTTTACCGCCGCCCCCCACCACCAACGCGAAGCGTCTTGGACTGCGGTAGTCCTCTACCGCTTTTGGGTAGCGCGAACCGTCCCGGCGAGCCGGGTTGCAGGGAAGGGGGATTCAACCACGGATTTCACGGAGGACCACGGATTAAGATGCAGGGCAAGCTCACCGGGACG
>JAIPJX010000087.1 GCA_021733945.1 Verrucomicrobiota bacterium
CCGGGACGGTTCGCGCGAATGGCAGTGCGGTTCGTGCCACCTTTTCAGATCTTCAACCGACGTGGTGCTTGGAGGTCAGATACTTTTTCCAAACAAGCCAATGGAAGCAACGGTTCGAAGAATTCTGTCTTGCACCCTCGGGGAAAGTGAACGTGAATCCGGGCTTCTCAAAGGGAGCCCCCCTCGATATCATGCGCTCCTTATGCGAGCACTGCCACGATTGCCGTTCCTCCCCTGGCGGGCTCTTGTTTTTTTCGTTGCGTTTTGGTTCTGCCAACCGGCGTTTTGTGAAGGGGGCGGGGGGTTTCGGGATGCCGTGCTGCCCGTGCTTCTGTTGCACTGTTCCGAGTGCCATGGGCGTCAGGTCCATGAGGGCGGTTTGGATGTCCGGCGTGTGGAGTTCCTTTTGAAAGGTGGGAAATCGGGTGCCGCGATCGTCCCGGGAAATCCTTCGGAGAGTCTTTTGATCAGGAAGATCAGGGACGGCGCCATGCCGCCCCGGGAGAAACTGGCGTCCCACAGTGTCAAACCCGTGGAAGCGGAGGAGCTGGAGAGGATGGAACGGTGGATCGCCTCCGGGGCCAAAGCGGATGATGAAATGGAAGCGGCGGTGATCCCTTCCGTCAGGGCATCCGACCGTGAGCACTGGGCGTTTCAGCCACCGCGGTCCGGGCCTGTGCCGTGGACGGGTTCCGGTGAGAGCGGCAATGGCATCGACGGGTTCATTCATCAGGAGCTGCGCGAACAGGGGCTCGGGTTCTCGTCGGAAGCCGCACGGCATTCGCTGGTGCGGAGGGTCTATTTCGATCTGCTGGGAGTGCCGCCGGAGCCGGAGGCGGTGGAGCGGTTTGTAAGGGATCCCGACCCACAGGCGTATGAGAAGCTGGTGGATCGATTGCTTGCGTCTCCCGCCTATGGCGAGCGGTGGGGGCAATACTGGCTCGATTTGTCGGGATACGCCGATTCGGAAGGGGTGCAACACGCCGACCCGGAGCGGCCCTTCGCCTACCGGTACCGGGACTACGTGATTCGTGCGTTCAACAGCGACAAACCCTACGACCGTTTTCTTCTCGAACAGATCGCCGGGGATGAACTGGCTGATTATGAAAACGGTCGGGAGATCACGCCGGAGATCTACGATAATCTGGTGGCCACCGGGTTCCT
This sequence comes from Verrucomicrobiota bacterium, assembly GCA_021733945.1. Lineage (GTDB taxonomy): Bacteria > Verrucomicrobiota > Verrucomicrobiia > Limisphaerales > SIBE01 > JAIPJX01. Next base: position 1,165 of record JAIPJX010000087.1, read on the forward strand.
CCGCATGTCGTCGGATGGAACGTTCGCCGGAATCACGGGTTTTGTGCCGAACCGGCTCGATGTGATCGATGACCAGATCCGGGTGCTCAGTTCCTCGGTCATGGGGTTGTCCATGCGGTGCGCGCGGTGTCATTCGCACAAGTTCGACCCGATCCCGCAGCAGGATTATTACCGGCTGGCGGCGGTGTTCAAGGGGGCCATGGACGAATACGACTGGTTGCGCCCGATCAAATCCGCCGTGGGTGGTCCGCGATACCTGCCCTACGTGACCGCCGGGGAACGAAGCGCCTGGGAACAAGCCGACGCGGCGCTGAAACGCGACCTGGAGCCGTTGCGCGGGAAACTCGATGATTTGAAGAAGGCAGACGCGACCGCGGAATCGAAGGAGGCGATCGGGAAGGTTGAGGCGCAGATCAAGCAGATTGAGGCCAGGCGGACGCCGGAACCGATGATCCGGGCGTTGTGGGACCGCGGTGATCCGTCACCGACCTACCTGCTTCGGCGTGGTGATTATCGGTATCCCACGGAGATTGTGCAGCCCGGCGTGCCGGCGGTGCTCGACCCGGACGGAGCGGGGTTTGGTCCGGTGCCACCGTGGCCGGGATCCACCAAGACCGGGAACCGGCTGGCATTCGCGCGCTGGTTGGTTCGGCCGGAACATCCCCTGACGGCGCGGGTCATGGTGAACCGCATTTGGAAACATCATTTTGGCCAGGGATTGGTGGAACCCCTGGATGATTTTGGCAGGGCGGGTGGGCGACCCAGTCATCCCGAGCTTCTGGATTGGTTGGCAAAGGAGTTTGTCCGCCGCGGCTGGAGTTTTAAGCAGATGCATCGGCTGATGATGCATTCGCGCACCTACCGGCAGGCGAGCGACCTAACCGATGAACTGATTCGGAAGGACCCGGGCAACCGGTGGTTGGCACGCATGCCGTTGCGACGGATGGAGGCCGAGGTGCTGCGTGATTCGTTGCTCGCGCTGGCGGGGCGGTTGAGAGAGGAACCGTTCGGGCGAGCCGATGGGGTTGAGGCCCGGGCGGACGGTCTGGTGAGCGCGAAAGAAAGGAATGCGGGTTGGCGTCGCAGCATCTACGTTCAGAAACGCCGGACACAGCGGCTGACCTTGTTGGATGATTTTGATCGGCCGCGCATGAGTCCCAACTGCGTTGATCGGCCGGTATCGAATGTGGCTCCACAGGCGCTGCACCTGCTCAACAACGAATGGATCCACACCCTGAGTCTGGCATTGGCGGACAGGATTCTGGGCGGGGCAGGGGATTCGGACGAGGATCGGATTGACGTTCTGTACCGGTTGGTGCTCTCGAGATCACCGAGTCCGGAGGAACGAGCGGTTGCCGTCGAGGCTTTGCGCGAAATCCGGATGGCCTGGGCGGAGTCCGGTTCGGCGGAAGCCGGTCGCCGGTCGCTTGCGAATGTGAGCCACGCCCTGATGAATTCGGCGGCTTTTCTGTACATTGACTGATTTGACGAATGCAACCTGAACCCTTCGAAGATCATAGGGGGAGTGACCTGTCACGCCGGGATTTTTTTGAACGCGTGGGCACGGGGTGTTTTGGTGCGGCGCTGGCCACGTTGCTGGGACGCGAGGCTTTCGGGGAGGCCCCCCGGGGAGGCCCGGTCGGCGGGTTCGACCTGCGTCCAAAGCTGCCGCTTCAGCCGGCCAGGGCGCGGTCCGTGATTCATCTCTTCATGAATGGCGGGCCGAGCCAGATGGATTTGTTCGACCCGAAGACGGAGCTTGATCGATTTCATGGGAAGTCGCATTTCGAGGAGATTGCGGGTGAAGTGGAGAACCCTCAGTCCGCCGGGGCGTTGATGCGCAGTCCATTCAAGTTTGAACGCCACGGACGATCGGGAATCTGGGTGTCCGATGCGCTGCCCCATTTGGCGGGGTGCGTGGATGATCTGGCGGTGATTCGTTCGATGTATACCACGAACCTGACCCATGAACCGGCGTTGTTCAAGATTCATTCCGGACAGGAAATGCCGGGCCTGCCTTCACTGGGATCCTGGGTCACCTACGGACTTGGAAGCGAATGCCAGAATTTGCCGGCGTATGTGGTGCTGGATGACCCGGGGGGATTGCCTGTGAATCACACCCAGAGCTGGCAGAGCGGCTATCTGCCGCCGCTCTACCAGGGTACCCGGTTTCGATCCACCGGATCGCCCGTGCTCAATCTGCAGCGGGATTTTGAGGAACCCGATCGGGTGACCCGGCGCGAGCGCGAACTGATTGCGCGGCTGGATGCCCTGCATCTGGGCAGCCGGCCGGGGCAATCGCAGTTGCCGGCGCGTATTGCCAGTTACGAACTGGCGGCGAGGATGCAGCTTTCCGCCACCGACGCCCTGGATCTTTCCCAGGAAAGTCCCCGGACCCTGGAGATGTACGGGATCGGATCGAAGAAGACGGATTCCTACGGGCGTCGCTGTCTTTATGCCCGGAGGCTGATTGAACGCGGGGTCCGGTTCGTGCAGCTCTTCATCGAGTTTCAGATCTGGGACAATCACACCGAATTGGCGAGTGGATTAAAGGGAGCGTGTGAGAAAACCGATCAACCGATCGCGGCGCTGCTCCGGGATCTGAAACAAAGGGGCCTGCTCGACAGCACGCTGGTGGTGTGGGGCGGGGAGTTCGGGCGGTTGCCGATTGCCCAGATGTCCGGTGACAAGGACGAGAAGAAATCCGGCAGGGATCACAACAAGAACGCGATGGTCACCTGGATGGCGGGTGGCGGTGTGAAAGGCGGCGTGACGCACGGGGCGACGGATGCGTTGGGGATGGCCGCCGTCGAGGATCGGGTGAGCGTGCCCGATTTTCACGCCACGATGCTGCATCTGCTTGGATTGAATCACGAGGAATTGTTTGTTTTGAAGAACGGTTTGCGCGACCGGTTGACGGGGGTGAACCCGGCCCGGGTGGTTCGGGAGATCCTTGCGTAGGCGATGGCACCGGGAGCGCGGCGGCTGGGAAACGATGCTTTGGCTTTACAATGGTCGGTTTGACGGGTGAAGTGGGGCCGCATGGCCGCTCCGATCATTGAGACCGTGGATTTCAGCAAACGGTTTGGTGCCTTGAAGGCGCTGGACTCGGTGACGCTGCGTGTGGCTTCCGGTTCGATCGGGTTGCTTGGACCCAACGGGGCCGGCAAGTCGACCTTCATGAAATGTCTTCTTCAGTTGCTTCCGTTCGACAGTGGCTCGGCAAAACTCCTGGGCCGCGAGGTTGGAAGGGAGGGGCGTGACATTCGGAAACGCGTGGGATACGCACCGGAACAGGACTGCCATATTCCGGGCATGGTTGGGTGCGAGTATGTGACCTACTGCGCGCGCCTGTGTGGGCTGCCCTTTCAAGCGGCCCGGCAGCGGGCTCACGAGATGCTCGATTTCGTGGGCATGGGCCAGGAACGTTACCGGAAAATCGACACCTATTCCACCGGGATGAAGCAGCGTTTGAAATTGGCGCAGGCGATTGTGCACGATCCGGAGGTGGTGTTTTTGGATGAACCGACCAACGGTCTGGATCCCCGGGGGCAGGTGCAGATCCTGGAACTGATCCAGAGCCTGCGGAAGGATCATGGAATGTCGGTGATTCTCTCCTCCCATCTGCTGCACGATGTTGACCGGATCTGTGAGCAGATCGTGATTATTGCCAGGGGTCGTGTGCTGGTGCACGACACCCTGCAGAACCTGAAGGCACGGCGTCGGGGTGCCGCAGAGGTTGTGGTGGCGGGGCGCCACGACGATTTGATGCGGGAGTTTGGGCGGAATGCCTGGCCGTGTGAACTTTTGTCCAATGGGCACATCCGCGTGGAGCATTCGGGTGAGGACCTGAATCCATTGCTGCGGCTGATGCATTCCCTGGAGGTGCCGCCGGTGGAGATTATTCCGAGCCCGAACGCGCTCGAGGAAATGTTCGTGAAGGCGTTGGCTGAAAACTCGGAAGAATCGAGTGCCGTCGGGGCCTCGAACTAGATGCCATGGCGCTGCACGACACCCAGTATCAGCATTGGCAGGGCCGACACGTCGGGATTTGGAGCCGTCGGGCGGTGATCGCCGGGCAGGGGCTCAAGAGCTGTCTCCAGGTCAAATGGATGCGCTACATCATCACCCTGTGCTGGGGTGGGGCTCTGGTCCAGGTGGTGGCGCTGTTTTTTCTGGGGCAGTTGCTTGTGGCGGACAGCATCGTGGTGGAGTGGCTGAGCAATCTGAATCCTCAATTGCAGGCCATCGGGAGAGCGCTGACGAGCTGGCTGGAGGGGCATCCGGAAATCTCGGTGCGCACGAGTTTTAATCTGCTGTTCTACTTTTTTTCGAACAGTCTGATGACCTTCACGATGATTGCCATCGCCTTGTCCATCCCGCATCTGATCACGCGGGATCTCTCGAGCAATGCCATCATCATCTATTCGTCCAAGGCACTGAGCCGGAGCGATTATTTGCTGGGCAAATTTGCGACGGTGTTGGGGTTGATGGTGTTGACCTGGCTGGGGCCGGTGTGTGTGGCCTGGTTCATGGGAAATCTTCTGTCGCCCAACTGGCATTTTTTCTGGCATTCCCGACTGGCGCTGGCGCATGGGGTGGTTTTTTTGGGGGGGAGCATGGTGGTTCTGGGGGTTCTGGCCCTGGGGGTTTCGGCGGTTTCCTCCAGCTCGAAGACCACCACCTCGATCTGGGTGGGGTTGTGGCTGGTGGGCAACGCGCTCATCCCGATTGCCAAGGAAACCAAACCATGGCTGCGGAACCTGAGTCTCAGCTACGATCTGGAGCAGATTGGATTGTCGGTGTTTCAGTTGAAGAACGATTTCCAGGCGGCCGAACAGAACATTCCCCTGTTCGGCGACATGATTCGCGCGATCCGTGAACGCAGTCGTTCGGCCCTGGAAACACCCGATCTGACCGGAGCGTTGGTCGGGTTGGGATTGATGATGGCGATCTGCCTGGTGATCGTGGCACGAAAGGTCAAACCGGAATGAGCGTCGTCATCGAAGCCAGGGAGTTGAGCCGCTGGTACGGCGTTGTGATGGGACTGAACAATGTCAGTTTCCAGGTGCAGCCGGGTCTGACCGGGTTGGTCGGGCCGAATGGCGCGGGCAAGAGCACGCTCATTCAGATCATCACCGGCCAGTTGCAGGGGAGCTCCGGGGATCTGACCGTGTTCGGGCAACGGCCCTGGAATAATCCGGCGCTGCTGGGCCGAATCGGATACTGTCCGGAACGGGAGTCGCTCCCCAGGGATCTGCAGCCGCTCGACTGGCTGCGTGGACTGGGGATGGTTTCCGGTCTGCCGACGGCCGCGGTTCGGGGGCGTGCCGAAGCGATGCTCCAGCGGGTGAGGCTTGGGAGGGAGCATTGGTCCAAGCGGATGGGGCAGTATTCCAAGGGCATGCGGCAGCGGGTGAAACTGGCGCAGGCCCTGATGCATGGTCCGGACCTTCTGGTGCTGGATGAACCGATGAACGGGCTCGATCCCATGGGGCGCCAGGAGATATCCCAGATCCTGAAAGAACTGGCGGCCGGGGGCACCACGATCCTGATTTCGAGTCATATTCTGGCGGAGCTGGAGTCGTTGTGCGGCAATATCATCATCCTGAACTGGGGACGGATTCTGGCTTCGGGCGCTCAGAAGGAGATCCGGGACGATCTCAAGAACTGGTCCGAGCAACTGACCATCCGCTGTTCGGATCCGCGCAAACTGGCCCGGCATCTGTTCGATGCCGGAGTGTTGCTTGGGTTCGATCTGGATCCGGCCGAGGGGCTGGTTCATGTGCGAATCGAGAATCCCGAGCAGTTCTTCCCGAACTGGACGCGGCTTCTGCTCGAAGCGGACATTGCGGTGTACGAGATCCGAAGTCAGAACCGGTCGCTCCGGAGAATTTTTGAAAAAGTAACGTCATGAATTCCACTGGATCAACAGCGAACGCGGAGGTTGCCGGGGGGGGGCTCCGGATCGAACCGGGCGTGATCAAGGCGTTTCGGGGGCTGTTCCGGATTTCGTTCAAGAGCCAGTTTGCGGTCCGGCGTCTGCCGATGGTTGTTCTCCTGGCTTTTTTGATCCCGGTGCTTGCCTGGTTCACCGTTGGCACGGGGCGGCAGGTCCCCTTTTTCCACTGGATGGTGGATGTCTACCTGCTTCTGTTGCTGCCGCTGTATTGCCTGTCCGTGTGCGGAGCGCTGATTCGGGACGAGATCCAGTCGGATACCCTGGGTTTCCTCACCACGCGTCCCCTGACAAGGGTGAGACTCTTCTTGATTCAGTTTGTTTGCCAGATTGTTCTGCTTGAGCTGATCGCCCTGGGCAGTGCCGTGTTGCTGATGGTTTCCGGGGGGCTGCGGGCGATACCGGATCTGGTTGCCCTGGCCCCTGTTTTCCTGGTGGCGCAGGGCCTGGGGGTGCTGGCTTACGGAGCCCTGAGCTCGCTGTTGGGATTGCTCACACAGCGCTATATGGTGCTTGGGATCGTGTACGGATTTGTGGTGGAATTCGGGATCGGCAGGATCCCCACCAACATCAACAATCTTTCGGTGTCCCGGCATTTGCGTACGCTTCTGGCCAATAACGAGACGATTCTCGACCTGTATCGCTGGAGTCCCGAAGGCACCCTCTTTTCGATGGCAATCCTGGGCGCGGCGACGGCTGGGTTTCTCGTCCTTGGAGCGGTGGTTTTTAAGTTTCGGGAATACCACGCCAGCGACGACATGCAAAAATAGGTGTAACCTCTGCCCTCCGGCGTGCGAATTACAAGAGTGTGAACCATGGGATTGGCAAGAGGGACGCCATCGCAGTCCGCCGATCCAACAGCCGAAGAATTCAATGATCAATCAATTTAATATCTGGGTGAGTCTGACGACCCTGTGTTTCGTCTGCCTGGGCGATGTCTCAGCCGGGCCGCTTCAGAAGAAGCATGTGGCGGGGGACTCCAAATGGCTGCTCCACATGGATCTGGACAATTTTCGCGATACGAGGGTGGGGCGGATGGCGATTGCCGGCATGCTGGATGAAGCATTGGCGGAGGTGAAGAAGGAGACGAAACTGGACCTGGGTCCCGTGATCGAGAGAATTCGGTCGGTCACGATCTATGGGAGCGACCTGGAGCAAGAGGCTGATTTCAGAGGGGCCCTGCTGCTTCAGGCGGATGCCGAAGCGATCCAGATCTTTGAAGGGCTGTTGGCCGCCCAGAGTCTGGGGGAATCCAGGGTGACGGTGAAGAAACTTCCGGATGGGCCGAACCCATTGTACAGCGTGGGGGAAGAGCTTTTTGTGGAGGTCGAGCCGGGGCACATGCTGGTGCTGGCGAAATCGCGCAAACAAATCGACCGAGCTCGGGAGGTTCTCACGGGCAAGGTGGAGAGTCTGGCAAAGTCCGGCGGATTCACCGAACTGCTTCCGGAGGTCTCCCCGTTCTTTTTCCTGGCGGTGGTGGAGGGACTGGGGAAAGCGAATGCCGGACCGCCCCAGGCCAAGGTGTTGCAGATGGCCGATGGGGGTCGGTTGATGTTGGGGGAGATCGGGGATAAACTGGTCGTTGAACTGATCCTCAAAGCCAGGAGCACCGATGTGGTGGGACAGATTCAGGCGGTGTTGCAGGGCATGATCGCCCTGGCTACCCTGAGTCAGTCGGAGAATCCCGAGTTGCAGCAATTGGTGCGGGCGGTGAATGTAAAAAGTGCGGGCAACCGGGTCACCATCAGCCTGTCGTATCCGCTGCAGGACGCATTGAACAAGCTGGGACAGGAGATCGGGAACCGGACCCCATCGAAGAGTCCGGCGGCGACCGGAGACAAAAAGGCGGGCCGGAACTGATCGAAACCGAGGGGGCCCTTGAACACATTGCAATTGCAGAACCCTTGCCAGTCGGAAAAACAGATCACGCTTGTGGACTCAGCCGATGAGACTGAATTGAGCCCGGAGGAGCTTGCGGTGGCATGCCAGGCCGGTTGCCAGGATTCCTTCGAGCGGTTGGTCGCCCTGTTTGAAGGGCGGATTTTTAATTTCCTGTGGCGATTGACCGGCAACCAGCATGATGCCGAGGACCTCACTCAGGATACATTCGTCAAGGTTTACCGGAACATTCAGCGTTATCAGCCGGTGTTCGCGTTTTCGACCTGGCTGTTTACCATTGCAAAACGAACGGCCTACAGTCACCTGCGTCGGAGCAAACCTTCGGAGGAACTCGCCCTGGAGGATGAACCGGATCTGGAGGATCCCTCGGTGTTGCTGCAACGCAAGGATGACGGCGACTCCGTATGGAGCGTCGCCCGGAAGCTTAAACCCAATCAGTATGAAGCGTTGTGGTTGCGATACGGCGAGGGGTTTTCGGTGGCGGAGACCGCGCAGATCATGAATACCAACCAGATTCATGTGAAAGTGCTGCTGCACCGGGGCCGTCAGCACCTGGCCAAGCAGCTGAAGGGGGTTGAAACAGGGTTGTTCAGCCGCCCGGCGGAGGCTGTTTTTAAACCGAAACCCACAGCCAGTGGAGAATGATTCTTATGCGTGCGTGTTGGTTTTATAAAATTGTGATTTCCCATCGCCTCGACTCCCGGGAAGGGATTCCAGGCTGGGTGGATCTGCATGTGGACGGTTGTGAGGAATGCGCCCGGTTCCACAGGGGGCACAGGCGTGTGATCGATCGGCTTTCGATCGATGCGGCGGATGCGTTGTCCGAAAGGGAGGCGCCGCCGTTCCTGCACTCCAGGATCCTGTCTGCGGTGCGCCGAGCCGAGCCGGAGCCCGTGCGGGTTTCGTTTCGTCCGGCCTGGGTTGCCGGGATCGCCGCTTCAGTCCTTCTGGTGGGGGTGCTGAGTCTGCGCCTGTTGCCGGAGCCCGGGGAACGGCACGAACCGACGGCGGAGCTGGCACAAAGCAGTGTGGAGCAGGGGCGATCCCTGGCTCCTGTCCTGAGCATGGTCAATGGCGAGAAATTGCTTGAAATGAGCCGGAATCTGGACCAGCCGTTGGAGGCCGAACTTCAGTTTGTGATGAACGATGCGCGTTCTGCGATCGAGACGCTGGCGAACAATTTCCTGCCGGGGCAAATGATCGCCCAGTCGGGTTTGCGTTGAGGGACGGGGGGGCTGGTCTGGAAACGCGGTTCGCGAAGCACGATCCTCGCGGCCGCCGGGAGGTTGGCTCTCCGGGTGGCGGGATCAGTTTCGGAACAGAACGTTGTGCGCCTTACGTTCCTGATCGAGTGTGAACCGCGGGGCCGCTTTCAGTGAAAAGGTGACGGCAACGGTGAAATCGGTCGGCGCGTTCCGGCGTTCGCGCACCCGGAAGGTCAGTGCCGAGGTCCAGCTCCGCAAATCCCGGTAGACGGTGTAATACTGTTCCTCAAGCACTCCATCGCGTCCTTCGAAATGGTGGGTGACGCGTCCCGCCCAGTTTTCGTCAAACCGATAGAAGATGCTGCTGTGAATGATGTTGTTCTCTGAATTGAGTCCGAAAGCGGGGTCTTCGCGAAAATAGCGGTGCCCGAGCGAGAAAGCCCAGGTGGCGCTTGGTTCAAGGGTGGCCTGGTGATTGGCCATGCGCACCAGGCCCGCATCGGAGTCGTAACGGACCTCGGACCCAAGCCGAAGCCAGGACCTTGGTTTGAAGCTCAGATCCGAATAGACATCGGCGAACGTTGCCTGGTCGGAGCGCGGGTCGAGACGCCAGTCGGTCACGAGAGCCCAATGCGCCAGGTCGTCGATCTTCCCCCGGCGTTTGGTTTGCAGCTTGTTGTGAACAGACAGGCGCAACACATTTTGGCTGTCGATGGAATCGATTGAATTGTAATCGGGGTAATCGATCGGCAGCAGGCGCAGGCTCGGGATGTCGTAGTCGAACTGCGGCAGTTCCCGGGGGGCGCGGTTGGGGGTCGGCACAAAGGCGTAGTTGACGGAGGGCTGGAGGATGTGCCGGAGTCCGTCGGCATCCCAAAATCCGCTGCTGACTCCCGGCCAGAGTTGGGAGGCTTTGAACGATACTTCGGCACCCGTGTTGAACACGGCCCGATTCTGTTCTTCAAGCGTGCTTCCAAATCCGTCGGTCTCTCCGTAGTGGGTCATTCGGCCGCCGACCCGGGGGGTGACATTCAGCCAGCCAAACAGGGTTTTTGGGAGAAGCAGCTGATGGAAGGTGTCGGCGCGGAGCGCCGCATATTCTTCCAGTCCCGCATTTTCGGCCGGGTTAAACCGAAAATAACCGGCTGAGCTGTCTCCTTCGTAGTAGATTGGCGAAACTCCGAGTTGCTGGCGGAAGCCCGAGAGTTTGAGGTCCGGCAGTCGTTCGACCGTCTGAAAGAAATCGTTGAGCTGGGGTTTGGTGAGGAGGTTGAGCTCGAAATTGCGCCAGGCCTGACTGACTTCCAGAAATGATTCCGGCTGGGGGTTGGGGCGGTAGTCATCCTCGAAAAAATCACGTTCGAATTGAGCATCGCTCTGCTGTTGAACGACGAGTTTGGCGTTGAGGTTTTCCCTCAGCTCGGCCTGGTGGGTCAGAGTAAGATGGTGGCGTTCTTCGCGGATCGGAACCCCATTGGGGTCCAGGCCGGGGTCGTTGTCGTTGAGGTGGTAGTAGGAGGCCGACCCCTGGCCCCAACGCCCTAGGTCGTAGGCGAAATCAGGCCCCATCCCGAGCCCGCGTTTCTGGCGGTAGTCCAGATTGATCACGCTCTCCAGATTGGTGATCGAATTCCAGTGGTAGGATCCCAGGAGGTAGGGACCGTACAGGCTCCGGTAGCCAGGGCTGAACACAACAAAATTCCGATGGCTCTTCAAGGTTCGACCCAGGTAGGGGGAATAGAAAATGGGGACATCCCCGGCGTAAACCGTGGTTTTCCGAGCCTGGACCGAGTCGTTGGGAATCAGGGTGAGACTCCGGGCCCGGACCCGGTAGGCGGGGTCAAACAGATCGTCCGTGGTGAAAAAACTGTTCGTGGCGGAGAAGCTGGTGCCGTCCGTGGACGCCTGGAACTGTTCGCCTTCGATAAACACGGGGCCGAGCCCGAGCCGGAAGCGGTCGGCCTGGATTTTCCCGGATCGGAAGTTGTATTCGAGCCGTTCGCCCCGCCAGATCAGCGCGTCCTGTTCCAGTCGGACATTGCCCTCGGCGACGGCGGAGCCGGTCTGCATGTTCAAATGCACGGTGTCGGCGATCATCCGGGTCGTGCCGTAGGTCACGATGACGCCATTCGTGGCCACCGACATTCCGGTTGCAAGGTCGTGCGTGATCTGGCTGTCGGGACCCGGGTTCAGGGGGGTGATCGTGATGCCGGGTGCTTCCTGCGCGCGGGAGCTTGAGGCAAGCGCCAGCGAGGCAATGAACAGGGAGATCAGCCAAGGCAAGTTTTTCATCGGACGTCGCATGCTAAACAGAACGATTCATCGCTGCCAAGCGCTCATTTGCCGCCGTTGCAGAGCGGGTGGAGTTCTGGTATGAGTCAGGGGATGAGTTTTTCAAGTCTGGCTCCGATTGTCCTCGTGACCCTCTCCGCATTGTTCGGGGCGAAGAAAAAGACGGACGCACCGGTTCCCCTGGCGGTGCACCCGGACAATCCGCACTATTTTCTGTTCCGCGAAAAGCCGACCGTCCTGATCGGGTCGGGCGAGCACTACGGGGCGGTTCTGAATCTGGATTTCGACTATGTGAAGTATCTTGATGAACTTCAGTCCAATGGTCTGAATCACACGCGAACCTTCACCGGCCCGTATGTCGAACCGGAGGGCGCGTTTCGGATCAGCGGGAACACGCTTGCCCCCGCACCCGGTCGTTACGTCTGTCCCTGGGCGCGGAGCGAGGAGCCCGGCTACACCCGGGGTGGAAACAAGTTCGACCTCGCGAGATGGGATGAGGCGTATTTCAACCGATTGAAGGATTTTGTGGGTCAGGCGGGCATGCGGGGGGTGGTGGTGGAGGTGGTTCTGTTTTGCCCGTTCTACGAGGAGCCGCAGTGGGAGTTGAGCCCTTTCAATGCGACCAACCACATCGCGGGGTTCCCCGGTGTCGCAAGAACAGACGTGTATACCCTCAAGAAAAGCGGGCCCCTGCTCAGGATCCAGGAGGAGATGGTCCGCAAGGTGGTCACGGAACTTCATTCGTTTGACAATGTTTATTTCGAGATTTGCAACGAGCCGTACTTCGGCGGTGTGCAGATGGACTGGCAGGAGCACATGGTGGCCCTCATCGCCAGGACGGAAGAGGAGCTCGGTTCCAGGCACCTCCTGTCGATGAACATTGCCAACGGGTCGGAAACCCTGCGGACGGCGCCCTCGGAGGTGTCGATTCTTAATTTCCATTACGCGAGTCCGCCCGACGCGGTCTATCGGAATTACCGGCTTGAAAAGGTGATCGGAGATAACGAGACGGGGTTTCGCGGAACGGACGACCAGGTGTACCGGATTGAAGCCTGGAATTTCATCATCAGCGGGGGCGGGTTGTTCAGTCATCTCGATTATTCTTTTGCCGTTGGTCACGAGGATGGAACCTATGAATATCCCCCGACCCAGCCGGGCGGAGGGAACCGCGGATTCCGGGGGCAGATGAAGGTGCTCAAGGACTTTGTTGAGGGGCTCGATTTTATCGGAATGAAACCGGACGCCTCGTTTATCAAGAAAGGGGTGCCGGTTGGGTTCACGGCGCGGGCTTTGCGCAAGGAGGATGAAGCGTTTGCGATCTACCTCGCTGAAACACCCGTGCCCAAGGACGCGTTTTCGGTTCGGTGGGACGGGGGGCTCAAGCCTGAGTTTTCCGAGCCCTACACATTCTACATTCACTCGAACGACGGCGTCCGGCTTTTCATCGACAACAAAAAGGTGATCGACAACTGGACGAAGCATTCGCTCATCGAGGACCAGACGACCGTGGATTTGACCGCGGATCACCGGCATGCGATCCGGATTGAGTATTATCAGGATGGTGGAAGCGCCGCGCTGAAGCTCGAATGGTCGAGCCCCAGCCAGGCCCGCGAGGTTGTGCCCGAGGACAGGTTTCTTCTGCCGGTGGGAGTCAAACAGGGACTGAGGGGGAAATATTATTTGGGTTCGAAGTTCGATCGCCTTTGGAAAAGCCGCGATGATCCGGTCATTGATTTTGACTGGTCCGTCCGGTCGCCGTTTGACGGCGTGTTCGGGGGTGCGGGGGAGGAACCGCTCGCGGAACTGGTCCTGACCCTGGACCAGGGGAATTACCGCGCCGAATGGATCAGCCCCGCCCTCGGAACGGTGTTGAGGTCTGAGAAGGTGAAGTTTGTCCCGGGGGAGACCGTGTTCGTTTCTCCGACGTTCCAGGGGGACATTGCCCTGCGGATTCGCAAGGAGTAGTTGCCTCAGACCCGGTTCGCTGTTAAATCGATTTCAAGACGATTTCAGGACCCTCGCCGGCAGCAACCAGACCGATTCCGCTCCGGATGGAACGGGATAAACGGACCCAGCCTATCCCGGAGGCCGCCCGGGTTGAACGGAACGGATCCCGGGCTTTCGAGGGTCAAATCACGTCCTCGACCTCTGTGTAAACAAAGGTGACCCCGCCGGTCGCGTAATTCGGCACATCCTTCACGGCAGCCTGCCCCTCGGGGGTTGCGAGGATGGCGTCCATGGCCTCCCGGCTTTCCGCATACAGATCCGCCACGTAGTAATAGGGGGAAGGCTGGGCGTCGGGTGTGCCGGTCACCTTGCCGATGGTCCATTTCTTGAGTCCCCGCAATTGTTTGGCGAGCGGGATATGGATCTCGTCGTAGTAACGATCGAAGGCGGCCGGGTCCTTCGGATGTCCGTAGAGCACAAGGAGTCGAATCATGATTCTTTGGATGGATTGGGTTGAGACTAATGGCTGGGGGAGGGCGTTTCAAGTTTTTGATCCGTCCTGGTTCCCATCTCCGCCCCTTAAACGAATGGCGGTGTGCTGCGCGTCACCTCCCTGAACCGAAAAAAACTTGCATAACATCGAAAACGGGCGACCGTCCCTGCCGCCGTGGGCACCGACAAACTCCAGCATCTTCAAAACAGCCATGGTTCAAAATGGTGGCGGGGGGTGTTTCCATTCAATCCTGCCGGATGGCCGTTCTTTTACGGGTGGGTGATTGTGTCGGCGGCGACTCTGGGAATGTTGTTCAGCATCCCGGGACAGACGATGGGGTTCAGCGTGTTCACGGACATCCTGATGTCGGAACTGGGTTTGTCGCGGGTGGCACTGAGTACCGCGTATTGTGTGGGCACCGTTGCCAGTGGGTTGACTCTGCCGCGATTGGGACGATTGCTGGACCGTTGGGGGGAACGGAAGACGGCAGTCGCTTCGTCGTTGGCCACAAGCCTGGTGTTGTTTTACCTGAGCGCAGCAGTTCCGCTGTCGAGGTGGATCGGAGCGCGGTTGCCGGAGTCGCTGCGGATGGCAGTGGCATTCGCGGTCATCACCCTGGGGTTTTATTTGATTCGAGCCGCCGCCCAGGGGGTGCTCACGCTGGCGTGCCGCAATGCGATCTGCAAATGGTTCAACTACCGGCGGGGTTTTGCGTTGTCGGTCAGTGGCGCGTTTGTTTCATCGGGGTTTTCGGTTGCTCCCCGGTTCCTGGACGGGCTTGTGGAGCGGTTCACCTATCAGGGGGCGTGGATTGCCCTGGGTCTGCTCACCCTTGGGGTGATGACCCCTCTGGCCTGGTTTTTCCTCCGGGATCATCCCGAAAGCATCGGTCTGCGCATGGATGGCGCGGATCTGATGGGGCCCAGTCGGGTGAATCTGGACATGCAGATTCACCGCGATTTCCGGCTGGAAGAAGCGGTGCGCACCTATTCGTTCTGGGTGTTCAACCTTTCGTTCGCGTTCTACGCATTCTATGCCACGGCGTTCACGTTCCACATTGTCTCCCTGGGCGGCGAGTTTGGGTTTTCCAAGGCACTCCTGTTGAGACTGTTTCTTCCGATGGCAGCGATCAGCGTATTTACAAACCTGACGTATGGATGGATTAATCCGTGGATTCGGTTGAAGTATCTGCTGGTGTTCCTGAATGTGGGGGCGGTCCTGGGGGCCTGGGGCTTGCTGAATTTGAACGGACCGCATGGCGTGAGCGCTTATGTGATCGGCAACGGCATCGCCGGTGGCGGCTTTGTCAGTCTCACCGGGATCGTTTGGCCGCGTTTCTACGGCCGGCTTTGGCTGGGGGCCATCGGCGGGCTCGCCATGTCGACGATGGTCGTGGCGAGTGGTGCCGGGCCTCTGGTGTTCGGCTGGGTGGCCCAGGCGTGGGGAACGTACCGGCCGGTGCTCCTGGCGAGTTTGTTCGTGCCGGTTTCCCTCGGTATTCTGAGTTTCTGGGCCGATAATCCCCAGCGCCGAATGCAGATTGGGGATTAAACGCCGCCGACTTCTTCCCTTGAATATTCAAATCAGCGGGCCGAAGATGGCCTGTCCGTTTTCGTTTTTGATGAAGTCGTTGAATTTTAGAAAATCGTGGCCAGTGGCTCAGACTGGCGCTTTCACTCTGATCGAGCTGTTGGTCGTGATCGCAATCATCGCCATATTGGCGGGATTGCTGTTGCCCGCCCTCACGGCCGCGAAAGCGTCCGCACGTTCGATCAAATGCGTGAGCAACCTCAGGCAGATCGGTTTGGCTCAGCAGCTCTATGTGCGGGATTACGAATTCTATCCGTTGCTTGCCTCGGACATCAGCCCGTCCAAACCCGACGGCTCGAAGTGGTATGACGAACTGCACGTTTACACGAGCCAGAAGTGGACCAACGACCTGTTCAAGTGCCCGAGCTACAAGGGACCCGTCTGGGACGGGCGTATCGAGCCCCGCTCCTTCTATCTCTCCGCCGGCAGCTACGGCTACAATGTCGGCACCGCCGATCAGGAGGGAATTCAACGGTTCGGTCTGGCGGGCAAGTTTTCGGGCCCCGGCCAGATGACCCAGAATCCAATCCGGGAGGATGCGGTGCGGGCACCCAGTGACATGATCGTGGTGGGGGACTCCTTCTCCACGTTGTCGCAGCAGCAGCGGGTGCTGTTGGTGGGACTCGAAATGCTGTCCCGAAAGCTTTATTTCGCCCCGAGTGCCGGAGGTGGGGAAGGGTCTGAGGAGGAACAGCAGGTCCAGAACCGGCATCGTCGCAAACTCAACGTCGCGTTTGGCGATGGGCATGTCGAGTCGATTGATTACATCAAACTGTTGCTGGACAAAGATCCTGAGATGCTCAAGCGCTGGCATTCGGACAACCTGCCGCATCCCGAATTCCTCGAGTGATCGGGTGCGCGATTCCTGCGATTTTATCGGAAATGAAGGCTTGTTTTGAGACGGGGTGCTATTCTGTGTCGGTTCCCCTGCGTTGATGCCCATGGAGGATCCTGAACGAAATGCCGGCAACCTCGAGCGGGGAGCTTTTTGTACCACCCGGTGGAGCCTGATCTCGGCGGCCCGGGACTCCAAACCCTCGGACGAAGTGAAGGCGGCTTTGGAAACCCTGTGTCGGGCCTATTGGTATCCTTTGTATGCCTACACCCGGCGGAGCGGTTTTCGGGAGCATGATGCCCAGGACCTGGTTCAGGGATTTTTTGCTCACCTGCTCGGGGGGGACGCCCTGCAGCGGGTCGCGAGGGACAAGGGCCGGTTTCGATCCTTCCTGCTTGCAGCGCTGAAGTACTACATATCCGACAGACGCGATTTTGAGAACGCGGCCAAGCGGGGGGGTGGGAAGCCGGTGATATCGCTGGAGGGTTCGGATCCGGAGCAGAGGTATCAGCTCGAACCGGTCGACCGGCTCTCACCCCGGGAACTGTTCGACCGGCAGTGGGCAATGGCCCTGGTCGATCAGGCTCTGGAAACGGTTCGGCAGGAGGCATGCGCCTCCGGGCGGGAGGCGTTGTTTCAGGCGATCCGGGAACTGCTTGCCGGAGACCGGTCCGGGCGGCCGTATGCGGTGATCGCGGCCGATCTCAACATGAGCGAAGCAGCGGTTAAAATGGCCGTGATGCGGCTGCGGCAACGGTTTCGGGATGCGTTGCGGGAGGCCGTGGCCAACACGGTGTCGACCCATGTGGAGCTGGAGGAAGAGTTGGCGAACCTGCGGCTGGCGCTGGCAGGCTGAGGGACGGGAATCGGACCCGGTCCGAAAAAAAAAGTGCGGTGAGCGCGTTACTTGTTCATGGAAGTTCCTGTGTAAACAGTGGAATGAACAAAAGTGACTTGCGATGAATGATTTAAATTTATGTCCTGAATGCGGAAAGAGCGTGCCTGCGAGCGCGCCGATGGGCCTGTGTCCCGTGTGTCTGTTGGGCCTGGCCGAAGAGGTTCCCACGGTGCTGGAAACAGGCGGGGAACCGCGTGCCGGGAACCCATCCGATGGATCCGGTTCCGGGACCTCCGGGCAGTATTTTCAAGGGTTTGAACTGCTGGGTGAGATTGCCCGGGGCGGCATGGGGGTGGTGTACCGGGCCCGCCAGGCCAGCCTCAGCCGGGAGGTGGCGCTGAAAATGATCCTGGGCGGCAGGCTTGCCTCCGAGGCGGACGTTGCCCGGTTTCGTGCTGAAGCCAAGGCGGCGGCCGGGTTGCAGCATCCGAACATTGTGGCCATTCACGAGATCGGGGAACATGCCGGGCAACACTACTTCTCGATGGATTATGTGCCGGGCAGCAATCTGGCGGCCCTGGCACGCGGGGAACCTCTGGCGTCGGACCGCGCCGCGGGCTATGTGCGGAAGATTGCCCGTGCCGTGCATTACGCCCACAGCCGCGGCGTGATCCACCGCGATCTCAAACCCCAGAACGTCCTGATCGATTCGGAGGACGAACCGCGCATCACCGATTTCGGGCTCGCCAAACAGGTGGGCATGGAGAGCGGGTTGACCCTCACGGGGGCCGTGCTGGGCAGCCCGAGTTACATGGCTCCGGAACAGGCTCAGGGACACCCGGACCAGGTGGGAGCACGGAGCGATGTCTACGCGATCGGCGCAATCCTGTACGAATTGCTCACCGGCCGGCCGCCGTTTCGGGCCGCCACACTCACCGAGACCCTGCGGCAGGTGGTCGATTCCGAACCGGCGACGCCCCGATCCCTGAACCCCGGCATTGAACCGGACCTGGACACCATTTGCCTGAAATGCCTGGAAAAGGATCCGGCATCCCGGTACGGGAGCGCTCAGGAGGTGGCCGACGAACTGGACCGTTTTTTGAACCAGAAACCGATCCTGGCGCGCCGGGCAACCCTGAAGGAACGCGGCATCAAATGGATCAAGCGAAACCCGCGTGTCGCCGTGCTCTGGGGGGTGGTCGCCGCCACGGCTCTCGCGGGGCTTTGCGGAGTTCTGTTTCAACTCCGCCAGACCAAGGCGGCGCTCCGCCAGTCGAACCTCAATGCCATTGCGGAGGTGACCGCGCGGGCACCGGAACTGGCGCCAAAACTGACGTTGCGCCACCAGGGCCCGGTCCTGACAGCCGTGTTCGATCGGAGCGGTCGCCGCATTCTGAGCGCGTCGCACGACAAGACCGCCCGCGTGTGGGATGCCGCGGACGGCATGCCGTTGCTGGAACTCAAGGGGCACGCCGGGGTTGTGGGCGGTGCCGAGTTTTCGCCGGACGAACAGAGCGTTCTCACCTTCTCGTTCGATACCCAGTTCCGGTTCCCGAACCTGTCTCCCGTGGGGGAACATCAGGTCACGGAGCATTATCCGGTCTACAGCGACAGAACCGCCAGGATCTGGGATGTCGCTTCGGGCAAGGAACGGATCGTGATGGACCACAACGATCAGGTGGCGGATGCACGGTTCAGTCCGGATGGCCGGTTCGTGGCGACGGCTGGCTGGGATCATGTCGCACGAATCTGGAACGTGGAGACAGGCACGGAACTTCATCAGCTCCGTGGGCACGCCGCATCCCTGCTCTCGGTCTCCTTCACTCCCGACAGCAAGCGACTTGCGACCGGTACGGAAGGGTACCGGTACAGTTATACACTGGGGCCAGGGGGAGCTGGGGGCAGTTCGACCACGGTGCGTGAGCCGGTGCTCGCGACGATTTGGAACGTGGTGGATGGACAGACGATGGTGCAGGTGAAGAATCAAATCAGCCGTCCTCTGGAGGCGTTGATTGGTGCCGGGGGGTATTCGGCAAGCCGGGCACGGGTTGCTTTCAGTCCGGACGGCCGGTATCTGGTGACGGCGGCGCAGGATCCGGAACGGGCCGCTGTCTGGAACGTAGAAGACGGCGGACCGATAGCCTGGCTCAAGGGGCATACCTACGAGGTGAATGTGGCGTGCTTCAGTCCCTCGGGCGATCGGGTGGTGACCGCGTCGGCGGATCATTCCGCCAGGATCTGGGATGCGACCTCGGGCCGCGAGATTGCCGTGCTTTTGGCGCATTCCGGCCCGGTGCTCTGGGCCGAGTTCAGTCCGGACGGTCGATGGGTGGTGACGGCTTCCGCCGACACAACGGTGCGAGTTTGGGACGCCGCGACCGGCAGGGGGTTGGCCGTGATGAAAGGCCATCAGGACAAGGTTTACCAGGCGCACTTCAGTCCGGACAACCTGAGGGTTGTTTCGGCTTCAGCGGATGGCACCGTCCGTCTCTGGGATGCGGCTACCATGGATCAGTTGTCGATCAAACTGGAGGGGCATCAGGGCGAGGTGACGGGGCTGACGTTCAGTCCGGACAGTCGCCACGTGGCAACCGGATCGGGCGACAAGACTGCGCGGGTCTGGGTGGTCGCGACGGGTGCGGAGGTGCAGGTGCTGAAAGGGCATTCGGACATTCGGAAACGGCAACTCCGCAACGACATCCTCGGCCGGGTCAACGCAGTGGCATTCAGTCCGGATGGTAAGCGGCTTCTGACCGGGGCCGAGGATGAACATCGCCTGCTGGCGAATGGCATCAAGAACGGGAAACCGAATATCGTGGGCGATATTCCGTTTACTCCGGCGCGGATTTGGGATTTGACGGACGGCTCGGAAAAGTTCGGTCTACTGGGGCACGAATGCGGCGTCGGCGCGGTGGCCTACAGTCCGGATGGCACCCTGGCGTTGAGTGCGTCCGATGGTGTGATTCGCCAAAAGAGCATCGCTCGCCGGTTCCTGACCCGATTGAGCAGTGGCGGTGGAGGATCGAAGAAAGGAGCAACCTACGTGCGTGTCTGGGATACCCGAACCGGAAAACAGGTGCATTTGCTGGGAGGCCATTCCCAAGCGGTGGGAATTGCACGCTTCAGTCCGGATGGGACCCGAATCGTTACCGCGGACAGAGCCTCGGTAGTTCAGGTCTGGGACACGCGGACCGGGCGTTTGCAGACCGAACTGTACGGTGAGTCGAGAGCCCTCCAGGTCCAGTTCACCCCCGATTCGCAGAGATTGTTTGTGAACCCCGGCGGCGTGCCCGGCATCTGGAGCGTCGAGACCGGAAAACGCATCCTGAGTCTGGAGAACTACCGGACGGCGACCTTGTTTGGGGTTCTTGGACCGCTTGGAGGCGTCGTTGTCAGTTGCCTTCAGGACGGTTCCATTCTGATCTCGGACCCGGAGACCGGCAAGACGAAATCCCGCATGACTCAGCCGGGCTCGGGGATCGCCTTTGCCGTGATCAGTCCCGACGAACGTTGGGTGGCAACGTTCGCCAACGATAATGTCGCGCGGATTTGGGATGTTGAATCGGGTCGGAGTCTGGCCGTCTTTGAGGGACATACCCGGAGGATTACTTGCGCCGCGATCAGTCCGGACGGCAAATGGCTTGGTACGGGTTCGGATGATTACACGGCACGCCTTTGGCCCATGGATGCGATCACGTCCCGTTAGAGAGGGGGGATGCAATAGACTTGACGCAAGGCGCTGGTTTCGTCACTACGGTTGAGTTCCCCACTCCCTGACTTGGGAGTTTATCCGATGAATCCTTAGAAAGAACGGACTATGAACCGAAGGGAATTTCTGAAGCGTACCGCCGCTCTCTCCATTGCGACTGCGGCACCAAGACTCAGGGCGCAGAACGTCGCGCAACCCGCGGAACCGATCGCGATCTTTGAGAAGGTTTTTGAAGCGCTTGATTACCGTGAGCTGGCTGATGCTGTTTCCAAAACCGGTGCGGATGGCATTGAAGCAACGATTCGTCCGCGCGGTCACATCGAGCCGGCTGCGGCGGCTGACGAAGTGCCCAGGATGCAGGCGGCGCTTCGGGAGCGCGGTCGGAGGATTATCATCGCCGCGACCCAGATTGGCCGCGCCGACGAACCGTCAACCGAGCCGCTGCTCCGGGTTCTCAAGGCCCAGGGGATCACCCACTATCGGATGACCCACTATCAGTTGGATTTGAAAGCGCCGATGCTGCGACAGGTGCGCAATTTCGCGGCGCAGGCGCGGGAGTTGGCGGCGTTGAACCGGGAGATCGGGATTCAGGGGCTTTATCAAAACCATTCCGGTGGACGCAACCTGGGTGCCCTGGGATGGGATGTCGCGCTGATGCTCGAGGGAATCGACCCCGATGCCCTGGGGCTGGCCCTGGATACGCGGCACCTGCGCAAAGACACCGGGTCTTCCTGGCAGACTGCGCTTGCCGCCTGCAAACCGCATATCCGATCCGTCTACCTCAAGGACGGAGCATGGTATGGTCCGCGGGGAGATCAGTACAAGGACGTGCCGCTCGATACCGGGTTCGTGAACCGCGAAGTGTTTGATCGGATCCGTGAGGGTTTGCCCCGGATGCCCCTGTGCATTCACATGGAATGGCTCGGATACCGGGTCTTCGCGAAACACGAGATTCCGGCGGCCATTGAGGCGCATCAACGGGACATCGCGACGTTGCGGCGCTGGATGAAAGAATGACCGGGCGCCGTGCGCCCCCCCCGAGTGGGTGCAAGACAGAATTCTTCGTCGATGACGAACGAAGTTTAGTGCGCGCCCCCCACCAAGGCGAAGCATCTTGGACGGCGGTAGTCCTCTACCGCTTTTGGGTAGCGCGAACCGTCCCGGCGAGCCGGGTTGCAGGGAAGGGGGATTTAACCACGGATTTCACGGAGGACCACGGATTA
>JAIPJX010000088.1 GCA_021733945.1 Verrucomicrobiota bacterium
GACGACGAACCCACCTCCCTCCGGATCTACGGCGAACTCTCGCCCGACCCGGTCCAGTTCAGCACCAACGCAGGGGACATCACCAGCCGCAAAAAAACCACAGCCTTTGTGGATTGGAACGACATTCCGATCTGGGATGCGGCTTCGATCGGCACGGCCGGACCAAACCAGCTGACGCCCGACTTGTCGGCCATTGTGCAGGAAATCGTGGGGCAATCGGGATGGGGCGGCGGCGCCATGGCCTTCATCATTGTGGCCAACCCGGGCGGAGAGCGGACCGCCGAGTCCTTCGATGGAGATGAAGCGGCGGCACCGTTGCTGCATATTGATTACACCATTGTCCCCGGTGGCACCGTGGATGTTCGTGTCTCCAGCGGTCTGGATGACGTCGAAGAACATGTTACGGAGGGCAATACCATCGACATCACGAGCAGCGATCTGGAACTGCCCGATGAAGGCGGCGGCGGCGACCTGCAGGAAATCGGGATCCGGTTCCAGAACATCGCGGTTCCGGCCGGAGCCAAGATCACCAAGGCGAGCATTCAATTCACGGTGGACGAGGCGGATGACGAACCCACCTCCCTCCGGATCTACGGCGAACTCTCGCCCGACCCGGTTCAGTTCAGCACCAACGCAGGGGACGTCACGAGTCGCAAAAAGACCGTTGCGTTTGTGGATTGGAACGACATTCCGATTTGGGACGCGGCTTCGATCGGCACGGCCGGACCAAACCAGCTGACGCCCGACTTGTCGGCCATTGTCCAGGAAATTGTGGGACAACCGGGATGGAGCGGCGGCGCCATGGCCTTCATCATCGTGGCCAACCCGGGCGGAGAGCGGACCGCCGAGTCCTTCGATGGAGATGAAGCGGCGGCACCGTTGCTGCATATTGAGTACACCGGCGGCGGCAGTGGTGGTGGTGGCGGCGGTGGCGGTGGCGGTGGCGGCACCGGAGGAAAGGTCAGCATTGCGCGCACGGCGACCGGAATCACGATCACATTCGAGGGCACGCTGCAGGAAGCTGCCAGCATCACGGGTCCGTTCACGGATGTGACCGGTGCAACCAGCCCGGCGACCCTTCCGATCTCTGGGAACGCCAAGTTCTTCCGATCGAAGTAATTACTTCGTTTAGCGGAACAAGCACTGGGAGGCCGGAATTTTTCCGGCCTCCCTTTTTTTGTGATTGAATTCGACTTGCCTATAGTTCCACAATTTGCTCAAATGATCAGCAAACCAACAATAGAAGGTATTCTCGCTTCGAGAAACTTCTAGCCATCGTGGCTCGGTGAGCCAGCGGGCTGGAAGCAAACAAATCAAGACTACTCACGATCAATACAAAACTATGCGAAAAACCATTTGTACAGCCCTGTTCGCGCTTCTGGGAATAAGCGCCCACGCCGGGCAGGCTACGTTCGATTTCTCGAGCGACCCTACAAGCACCCTTCAAATCGGAGGCAACAATCCCCAACCATGGATGGAAAGTGGAGGGAATCCGGGCGGCTTCCTGGCCGTCACCTACCCGGTTGAAGGTCAATACACCGGGTTTGTTTTTCCGGACATTGATGACGGGGGCGTGATCACTGCATTCCGGTTCGAAGCGGATTTGCGCGTTGGAAACAGCACGGGCGACCGTGCGGCGGATGGTTTCAGCATCAGCATTGCGCGCGCCAACGATCCCGTCCTTGGTGACATCGGGAATGCCGGGAATTTTGCCGGAAGCATCCCCGAGGGCGGATCCACCACCGGTATCGCGATCTCGTTCGACACCTGGGCGGGCAATACCTATTCGGACGGGGGGGACATCGAAGGCATCCTGGTGCGAGTCGATGACAAGACCGTTCTTCGTCACAGTGTGCCGACACGGCACGGGGCCTGCGCCGACGCGACCAGTCTGCAGACCGGTCCTCGGGACGCGGATTATTGGGCGAACGCGGGTGATGCCATGGACCCGGCCTCGTGGGCTGGGCTCTGCTGGCAGCCGCTGGTGGTCAATCTGGACGAATCCGCCAAGCTGACGGTGATCTGGAAAGGGGTTACCGTCCTGGACTCGTTCCAAACCGACTTCTTCCCGTCCGCAGGCCGACTGGTGCTGGCAGGCCGCACGGGTGGTGCCAACGAACACACGCACATCGACAACATCAAACTGAGCACGACGGCGAGCGGCACGGACACCGTTGCCCCGACCGTGCCCGGCAATACGAAGGCCGCTCTGGTGGGTGCCCGCGTGATCAAACTCACCTGGGATGCCGCCACCGACAACTCGGGCCGGGTTGGCTACGAGGTCGAAAAAGACGGACAAACGCCTCCCCTGCTGGTGAGCGGTCTGGAATGGATCGACCGGGGTCTGCTTCCCGAGACCACCCACAGCTACCGCGTGCGCGCGGTTGATGTTTCCGGCAACGGATCGGCCTGGCAGACGGTCACAGCCAAAACGATCACCGAAGTCAGCGGCCCGGCATTCCTTCTGGGCGAGATCTACGACAACATTCCGAACACCGACGTGGCTTCGTTCATCTTTTCGGATGCGTTTTTCGAAAAAAAACCGACCCGCGGAATTTATGTCAACGGCCTGGACTTCACCGGAATCGGCGACAACTATGGAATCCTGATTTCGGGTGTGTTGACGGCGCCTAAAACCGGGAACTTCGATTTCTTCATCCGTAGCGACGACGCCTCGCAATTCTTCCTGAACGAAAGCGGACCCGCGATTCCAAGCCCTGAATTCGACCTCTATATCGCCGAGGAGACCGGCTGCTGCAATGTGTTCCAGGAAGTCGGAGCGACGCAGACCACCCAGGTGCCGATCTCGTTGACGGCGGGCAAGCAGTACGGCTTTGCTTTCGTCGTGAAGGAAGGCGGCGGCGGTGATTTTGGGCAGGTGGCCATGCGCGAAGTGGGCGACCCCACACCGGCGGCTGACCTGCTTCCGATCCGCGGGCCGATGGTGTCTGGCAAGAACGACCCCACCGGCACGGATGTCACCATCACCCAGCAGCCTGTGAACAGCGTGGGCGAAGAAGGTGGTTTCGTGGCCCTCGCGGTGAAAACCCAGGTCACCTCTCCCTACACTGTCGGTGCCTACTATCAATGGAACAAGGGCGGACAGCCCATCCGGGGAGAGACCCGGGACACGTTGATCGTGCGCAACCTCAGTTCCGCCAGCGAAGGCACCTACTCGGTCACAGTCGGAACCATGGGCAAGGTCATCACCTCGAATGAAGCGACCCTCAAAGTCGTGCCCAAGGGACAGCTTCCCTCAACGGGCGGCAGCGGCTCGCTGGAGGTCCGTGTGGTGAATGGTTTGGACGACTCCGAGGAGCACCTCACCGAAGCCAACGCGATCGACATCACCAGCAGCGATCTTGAGTTGGGTGCCGAAGGCGGCGCTGAAGACACGCAGCTGATCGGAATCCGGTTCCGTGACATTGCCATCCCGTCGGGGGCAACCATCACCAAGGCGACCATTCAGTTCACCGTGGATGAAGCGGACGACGAACCCACCTCCCTGCGGATCTTCGGGGAACTCTCCCCTGTATCGGCCGAGTTCACCACGAACGCCGAAGACCTCACCTCACGGCCCAGGACAACCGCTTCGGTGGACTGGAGCAACATTCCCGTCTGGGATGCGGCCTCCATCGGTTCGGCCGGCCCCGATCAGGAAACTCCTGACCTCGCGGCCATCGTGCAGGAAATCATCAGTCAATCGGGCTGGAACGGCAGTTCCATGACGTTCCTCATCGACGCCAACCCAGGTGGCGAACGCACCGCCGAGTCATATAACGGCGATGCCAATGGGGCTCCGTTGTTGAAGATCGAGTACACCACGGGCGGAGGCTCGGTCGATGTGCGTGTGGTGAATGGTTTGGACGACTCCGAAGAGCACCTCACCGAAGCCAATGCCATCGACATCACCAGCAGCGATCTTGAGTTGGGTGCCGAAGGCGGCGCTGAAGACACGCAGTTGATCGGAATCCGGTTCCGCGACATTGCCATTCCCTCGGGAGTGACCATCACCAAGGCAAGCATTCAGTTCACCGTGGACGAAGCGGACGACGAACCCACCTCCCTGCGGATCTTCGGGGAACTGTCTCCTGTCTCGGCCGTCTTCACCGACGCCGCCGCAGACCTCACCTCGCGCCCGAAGACAAAGGCCTCGGTGGACTGGAACAACATTCCCGTCTGGGACGCCGCCTCCATCGGTTCGGCCGGACCGGATCAGAAGACACCGGACCTGGCCGCCATTGTTCAGGAAATCATCAGTCAGCCGGGCTGGGACGGTAGTTCGCTGGCATTCCTCATCGAGCCCAATCCGGGCGGCGAACGCACTGCCGAATCGTACAACGGCGATGCCAATGCGGCTCCGCTCCTGCACATCGAGTATGGCGGAGGTGGCGGTGGCGGTGGCACCGGCGGCAAGATCAGCATTGCGCGCACGGCGACCGGAGTCACGATCACATTCCAGGGGACGCTGCAGGAAGCTGCCAGCATCACGGGTCCGTTCACGGATGTGGCGGGCGCAACCAGCCCTGCGACCATTCCGTTCTCAGGGAACGCGAAGTTCTTCCGAGCGAAGTAATCACGTCGCTTAACTGAGAAATCACAAGGGGGCCGGATGAAAATCCGGCCCCCTTTTTTAATGGCTCGCTAGTTCAAATGCGGCATGACACGGAGCATGAACTCGTCAAACAGCGGCACGGTGAACGCCATGTCGCCATGCGCCGGGCTGTAAATCATTCCTTTCTGTATCAGATTGGCCCGGGCCGGGCCGATGCTATTGATTTTTACACCGAGTGCATCGGCAATGTCGCTGCTGTGACGCGCCTTTGGATCCAGACCCGCCATCGCCCTCAGGAATTTTTTCTCGCCCGGCGTGAGTCGGTCGAAGCGGACGCGGAAAAAATTCTCATCCAACCGTTGAAGCACCGTGGCGGTGGCCGCCTGCACTACTTGTAAGGTAATGGGCGAGGCGTCAGCGCGATTCCAAGACTGATAACCCCATTCCTGAATGAAATAAGGATAGCCCTGAGTCAGGTGGAAAATCTCCTTGAGCGCGGGGGCTTCAAATTCGACGCCCACGGCCAGCGTCGGGTCTTGCAAAGCCTGGTTCGCATCCGGTTCCGATAGCGCGCCAATATCGGGAAAGCTGAACAGCCTTTCAGCGTAGGATTTTGATTCTCCAGCCAGACGCGGTAGAATCGGCAAGCCCGCGCCGACAAGCACCATGGGCAATTGGCGCTGCTGCATCTTGTGCATGGCCATGATGAGCGCGCTGAGTTCCTTCTGATTGAAATACTGAAGCTCATCAATCAGCAGGGCGACGGGCGTCTTCCGTTCCTCGGCAGCTTCAGCGACGGCGACAAACAAATTGGACAAATCACTCTCCAAGTCGCCACTGTCCGCAGCGCCTTTTTCCGGATCAATGTCCAGCCCGACTTCAATGTCGCCCAACGACACCTTCACGCCGTTCATGAAACCTTTGAGCACGGCCAGACCACGCTTGGCCTTATCCCCCATGCCGGCCATACGATCCAGCTCGAAGAGCAGCTTTCGCAACGGCGGGACGAGCAGCGCTGCCAGCGATTTGTGCTCATGCGCTTCGACGATCAGGGTGCGATAACCTGCCCTCACGGCAAGGCGCTCAATTTCGTTGAGCAACACCGTCTTACCGACCCCGCGCAGGCCGGTCAGCAGGATGCTTTTCTCGGGGCGCTTGGCTTGGACGCGACCAAGGAGAATGCGTGCCAGTTCTAGAATACTAGCGCGGCCAACCAGTTCGGGCGGCGGCGAGCCTGCTCCGGGAGAGAATGGGTTTTTGATGGCATCCATAGGGTTTGGATTTCTAGTGAGTTATACAAACTTCTAGCGATTTATCGCTAGAAATGGATATAAACATCTAGAAACAG
This sequence comes from Verrucomicrobiota bacterium, assembly GCA_021733945.1. Taxonomy (GTDB): domain Bacteria; phylum Verrucomicrobiota; class Verrucomicrobiia; order Limisphaerales; family SIBE01; genus JAIPJX01. The sequence goes on from JAIPJX010000088.1 coordinate 5,904, forward strand.
GCTGTCAAGGGTCGTAGGCCACCCAAACGCAGCGCGAGGTCGCCCCTCGACTGGGAACGAAGACCGGCGGGTCGATCAGCGCGCAAGTGGCCCGTCTTCGGATGCTCTTGCAGCAGGATCGGGGGCTGGCACAATGACAACCGGTCCGGGTTATGACTGATTCCAGTCACCGGACCGGGACATCGAATTCGTCACAAATTCGTAACAGAACCGACGCTGAAACGCCATTGCCGACTCTCATTCTGCAGGGATGAATCGAAGATGGATCTGCTGGCTTTCGCTGGCCGCGATTGTGGGGATGCCCCTCCAAGCGGCGGAAACCCGGTTGAGCGAGGTCCGCACCGCGCTGGAAAAATGGGTCGAAACCCGCCAGTTGATCGGCAAAACAGAGTCCGACTGGAAAGTCAACGGAGAGACTCTGCGACAAACCATTCAGTTGCTCGAGCAGGAGCGTGCCAGCATCCGGGAGCAAATGACGACGGTGTCAACCAACAGCGTCACCGTCGCGAAGGAGCGCGTTGAAGCCGAGATTTCGAAGAAAGAGCTCACCCTGGGCTTGGATTCGGTGCGGGAACTCGTTTCGGGATTCGAAGCCAGACTGCGGGAGTTGTCTGCCGCGTTCCCTCCCCCGTTGCTGGAGCGGATCCAGCCTGTGCTGCAGCGAATTCCGGCTGACTCGGCTCAAACCAAACTCTCCGCCTCGGAACGTGTTCAAACGGTCGTGACCCTGCTGAACGAGATCGACAAGTTCAACGGTGCCATCACGGTTGCCAGCCAGGTTCAAAAAAATCCGTCCGGTGCCGAGGTTCAGGTGGATACTCTCTATCTGGGGCTCGGTCAGGCGTATTTTGTGGACAAGTCCGGAGATTACGCGGGCGTTGGCATCCCGACGGTTCGGGGGTGGGATTGGGAGGCGCGTCCCGGCCTGGCGTCGAAGATCAATCAGGCTCTGGCCATATACCGGAATACCCGCCCGGCGGAATTCCTGAGTCTGCCAGCGCAAATTCGATAGTCATTTGGCTTTCCGCGATTATGAAGACCACTCGGACGAACCGCCTCATCCAAGCTTCGCGGACGGGGGCCCCACGCAAACCTCGAGCGCGAATCGACTTCGGGATGAACGACGGTGCCTGCGGGACGCGCATCAGCTCCCGGCGCGTCGTGTTCGGGATTCGCTGGATGCCCTGCCTTCTGCTGGTCGTGTTTCTGGGCCTTTCCGGTTTCTTGGTCAAAGCTCAGGACATTGCCGCGGTGGCCTCGTCCGCCAAAACGGACCTGGCAGCCGCGTTGGACGAGTTGTCCCAGGTGCGGAACCGTGTCGAGGAGGAGCGAATTCCGCTGGCGCGTCAACTGAGCCAGTTGGAGCAGGAAGTGATTGACGAGCGCCGGGGGTTGGAACGTGCGCAGCGGGCACAGGAGAATCAGCTTGTCGAACTCAACGCGCTGAAGGCCGAGGTCAAGAAGCATACCGACGAGGTGAAATTCATCGAAGCGCTGGTCGGCGAATACCTGCGGGCGTTTGAAACGCGAATCCATTTCAGCGAGGTGCAGCATTACAGTCAGGAGATCGGAAATGCCAGGCTTGCGTCCGCCGCTGACCTGTCGAATGAAGAGCGGTTGCGCCGACAGATTGCATTCCTGGGCACGGCACTCGACCGGGTGGGCAGTGTGCTCGGGGGTGAAACGTTTGAGGGCAAGGCGCTCGCGCCCTCGGGCCGTCTCGAGACGGGAACGTTCGCATTGATCGGGCCGATGGCTGTCTTTTCCAGCGACCAGAGCGATGCGGCGGGCATTGCCGAGCTTCAACTGGGTTCACCGGAGCCAACGGTGATCGAGCTTCCGGCGAAGTTCGTTCCAGGAATCAAGGAATTCGCCGGAACCGGCCAGGGCGAAGTGCCTGTGGATCCCACCATGGGCAACGCACTGAAACTGCAATCCGCGGACGACTCCTTGTTCGAGCACATCGCCAAGGGCGGACCGGTCATGGTGCCGATTCTCCTGCTTGGTTTCACGGCCCTTGCGATCAGCATCCGGAAGTGGGTCCAAATCTCCAGGGTGCGCATCGCCATGCCGCAGGACCTGCAGGTCATTCTACACAACCTTGCCGGGGGCGATGAAGGCAAGGCGATGTCCCACGCTCAATCCATCGCGGGCCCCGTGGGTGCAATGCTCAGCAGCGCCATTCGCCATCGCAGCGAGCCCAAGGAATTTGTCGAAGAGGTCATGTACGAAAAGATGCTGGGAACGAAACCGCATCTCGAGCGGCTGCTTCCGTTTGTGGCACTCTCCGCCGCGGCCGCCCCGTTGCTGGGGCTTCTGGGAACGGTCACGGGCATGATCAATACGTTCAACATGATCACCGTCTATGGAACGGGGGACCCGAAGACACTGGCGGGTGGAATCTCCGAGGCGCTGATCACGACCGAGTTCGGTCTTGTGGTCGCCATCCCGTCCCTTCTGCTGCACTCATTCATTTCGAGAAAGGTTCGGAGTGTCCTGGGGAGCATGGAGCAAACCGCGGTGGCTTTTATCAACGGACTCCCAAATCCAAAAGAGGAAAAGGTGACTTATGCCAACAACAATTCTTGAACGCATTGTAACGATCTGGACGGCCGGCGGCTGGGTTATGTTTCCGCTGCTTGCGCTCTGCATCCTGATGTTTTTTCTGGCCGCGCGCCTGCTCAGCCACATCAACGCCCGCGGCTTTCTGGAGGTTGGCGAGGATGAGTGGATGGATTGGATCCACCATCCGGAACGAGGGCGGGGTGAGGTGGGAGAAATGATCCGATACACACAGGATGAAGCAAGGTCCGCCGATGACATTCACGCCCGGTTTGCGGAGGTCGCCTGCGGGGAATTGCCGGTGATTGACCGGAGACTCTCGACGCTGAACACCGTGGTGGCCGCAGCCCCGCTCGTCGGCCTGCTGGGAACGGTGTTCGGAATGTTGGTGACCTTCCAGGCTCTGGCGTCCGGAGGCGGGGGCAAGGTCACCGAGGCCATGGCGGCGGGAATCTCCCAGGCATTGTTTCCGCCGGAGGTGGGGCTTTGCATCGCACTCCCCGGGCTGGTCCTGGTTCAGCTGATCCGGCGGCGGCGGCAGGAATACGCCGCTTTCCTGGCGCGGGTTGAAAGTCGGACGGTACAGAATTTCCGGAAACAACTTCCGGCCGAGGCGCAGGCGCCGGATCAAGAAGCGTTCGCCGGTGCCGGACGAATCACTGGAACCGCTTTCGAGGGCGTGATGGCGGCGCCCGTTCCCGCATGAAGTACCGCGCCGCCATCACCGAGACGGACGAAATCAGCGACATCAACGTATCGCCGCTGATCGACATGGTATTTATTCTCCTGATCTTCTTCATCGTGACCACGGTCTTCGTGGAGGAGACAGGAACGGAAGTGGACAAACCACAGGCAGCTTCCGCCGTGAACCTCGAGAAGAACAGCATTCTCATCGCCATCACGGCCAAGGGGCAGGTTGTTTACGGCGGGCACGAAATCCAGGTCGGCGCGATTCGCCCGCTCGTTCGTCGTCTCACCCAGCAGGAACCGATGCCGGTCATCCTTCAGGTGGACCGGAATGCCAATGCCGGGTTGTTGGTTCGTGTGATCGACGAGTCGAAACTGGGAGGGGCAAAAAACGTGAGCATCGCCACCGAATCGGGCGGGGGCTGAGGCATTCAGGTTCCGGCTCATGCGCAGAGTTTATACCCCGCCCACCGGCAGTCCGGGTCCGGCACGCCCGATTCTCGGCGCCCTGGGTCTGTCCCTGCTCGTTTTCCTGGTTCTGCCGCTCACTCAGATGGTCTCCAGTGGTCTCCGGAAAACCTATTCCCTTTCAAAGATCGAAGTGACGGAGCTGGCGCCTCCGGTTGATGAATCCGAACCGCCGCCTCCGCCCCCCGAAACCAAGCCCGAAGAACCGCCTCCCCCGGAGCTGAGCGACACCCCTCAGCAGATGAATTTGAACGTCGACCTGGATGTCGCCGTCGGGACCGGCGGCGCCCTCGCCTCGGGTTTCGGCGGGTATGACAAATCCGATGCCTCGGGGCAGCTCGACGCCCTGGACATCGCCGATTTGGAAAAGCGCCCGGAACTGGTCGCATCCGTTGCTCCCAAGTATCCGCTGGAAATGCGCAAGGCCAAGGTGGAAGGGAGCGTCACCCTTGTGTTTCTTCTGGACGAAAACGGCCGTGTTCAGGATCCGCGAGTCGAGACCTCTTCAAGGCCGGAATTTGAACAGCCGGCGCTTGAAGCCGTCCGACGGTGGAAATTCAAGCCCGGCATGAAGGACGGCGAAGCTGTCCGCACCTACATGCGTCTTCCGATGCGGTTTCGGGTTTCGAGTCCATGAATGGTGAATCAATCCGAACCGGATCGCCTCCGTATATGAAAACAACTGTGAACCATCTGATATTTTCTTGCGCGCTGACTGCGATGCTTGCGGCTGGAGCGCGCGAGTCTCAGGGGGCCGTGCGTTTCGGCCGTTCATCCGATTCGAAGGCAGCCGCTGAGACGAACGCCGCAGTGGGTGCCTCTCAATCCAGTTTCGCCCCGCTCCCTCCGGATCACGCATTGGCAAGCATTTGGAACGAACCCGAATTTGTTCGGCGACTGATCGGCAGCTACGGTTTCCTCTCGGGTGCCGAACCCCGACTGAACGCGGAGGAGCAGGCGTTCTTTACGGAAACCATTGTCCCCCTGCTGCGAGAGGAAGCGGCAAAGGCCATTCCGGAATTAAAAAGCCGCATCAAACCCGAGGCGAGCGCCGTGTTTGATTACACGCTGGGAACGGTCTATTTCCAATCCGGCGATCTCACCAACGCCGTGAAATACTACCAGCAATCGCTCGCCAAGTTCCCGGATTATCGTCGCGCCCAGAAAAACCTTGGTCTGGCTCTGGTCCGGGATGGGAGGTACGAGGAAGCGATCCGCCCGCTGGCGCGAACGATCGCGTTGGGGGATGGCGATGGGAAGACGTTCGGGCTGCTCGGGTTCGCCTACCTGGACCAGGGCAACCACCTTTCCGCCCTGGCGGCGTATCAGCAGGCCATGCTTTTTGAACCGGACATCATCGATTTTAAACTTGGAATCGTGAAATGCCAGATCGCGCTCTCCCAGTATGCCGCCGCGCTGGCCATGCTGGATGAACTCCTTCAGAAGTATCCGGAGCGCGCGAATCTCTGGACCCTCCAGGCCAATCTTTTCATCCAGACCGATCAGAATACCAAAGCAGCCGTCAATTTCGAGATCCTGCGAAAGCTGGGGAAAGCCTCGGCCGAGAATCTGATGATGCTGGGGGATCTCTACATGGCTCAGGAGTATCCGGATTTGGCGCTTCCGGCCTATTTGGAAGCCATCGCCGGGGAGAATGGAGTAACGATTTCCCGCGCGTTGCGCGCTGCGGAGATTCTCACCAACCGGGGCGCATGGGCCCAGGCAACAGCCCTGTTTCAAAGGATTCGTTCCTCGGTGGGTTCGAATCTGGCCGGAGAAGAGGAGCTGAAACTCCTGAAGCTCGAAGCCAAGGTGGCCATGGCGAACGGTGCCGGTCAGGAAGCCATTGGTGTCCTGGAACAAATCGTTCAGCGCAATCCGCTTGATGGCGAAGCCTTGATCCTTGCCGGAGACTACTATGCAAAATCGGGCGAACGGGAAAAAGCCGAGTTCCGCTACGAAACGGCGGGCAAAATCTCGGGTTTTGAACCCGATGCCCTGTTGAAGCGAGCGCAACTCGCGGTCCAGTCACAAAAATACACCCAGGCCGTCGAACTCCTCCGGCAGGTTCAAAAGCTTCGACCGCGTGAGAACGTGCAGCGGTATTTGGAGAAAGTGGAGCAGGTCGCCCGAAACGCGCGGCCGTGAACATGATCCGGTTTAAAAGAGACGGTGGGCCGGTCGGTGTGACCTGCTGTGCCGGCGACAGCCCGGCCGGCGTAGCGGCCGGAGGCCGGAATGCGCGGAACACCAGGCTCCGCTTCCCCATGTCAAACCGCGACCGGGCAGGCAGAACAGCCGGCGTTGGGAAGCGGCATCTGTGCGTGGCCTTTCTGCTTCTCTTTCTGGTCCCCGCCCTGGTCGGAAACGCGCAAACCAACTCGGACAACGGAGAGGTGGCGGGTTTGGTGATTGAAACCTGGGGTGGCAAACCGCTTTCAGGGGTGACGATTACCCTGCGAGGAACGACGCTCGCAACGACCACGGATGCGCAGGGCCGGTACACCCTGAAGCCTGTTCCTCCCGGGGACCATATCATGAGGTTCTCCAAATCCGGATACGCCGCCGCAGTTGTTTCGGAGGTTCGCGTCCTGGCCGGTCAGACAACCAAGGTGGATGGCAATCTGCGTCCGGAGTATTTCGAGATGGAGGAATACGAGGTGACCGCCGATCTTTTTCAGGAGCAGACCGCCATGATTCTAAAGGACCGGTCCGATTCGGCCGCGCTGATGGATGCAATTGGCTCGGAGGAGTTCTCCAGGCTCGGGGCCGGGGATGCGGCTGAAATCATGACGAAGGTGACGGGAGTCACGGTTGCCGATGGGAAATTCGCGGTGATCCGCGGCCTGTCGGATCGGTACACCTCGATCATGCTCAACGGCGCGGAGGTGCCGAGCGCCGATCCGTATCGGCGTGCGGTCCAGCTGGATCTGTTTCCCTCCGACATGATAGATCGGATCGTCGTGAGCAAAACATTCACGCCCGACATGCCTGGGGGGTTTGCGGGTGGGGCTGCGAATATCATCAGCAAGTCTTATCCGGAGAAGTTCCTGTTCAAACTGGGGGCGGGCGTCGGTTTCAACACGCAGTCCACGTTCAACGATCGGTTCGCGACCTACGATGGGGGTGGCACGGATTGGCTGGCCTTGGACGATGGCTCGCGCGAGCTGCCCTCGATCGTCTCGGAAATGCCGGCGAACCAGATTCCGCGTCCGCCGTTCACCCCTGAAAGCGCGGCCCTGATGCGGGAGATAAACCTGGCCTTTCAGGGGCGCCAGTTCGCGCCGGTTTCGGACGCGGCACCGATGAATCAGGATTTTTCGCTTTCGCTCGGGGACACCCGGAAGGTGTTCGGGCGGAGATTGGGATTCTTCGCGGGTGTGAATCAGGCCCGGGAGTTTAGTTTTTATGAAGACGGCCGGCGCGCCACCTACGAAGGCGGGGTGGACTTCGACACGTTCCAATTCGGCCTGGTGCCGAGGCTCGACCTGAGGGACGTGAGCGGCGTCGAAACCGCCAACTGGGGCGGGGTCGCATCGATCGCCTACGAACTGAGCGATGAGCACGATGTCGGGTTCACGTATTTGCGCAACCAGACGGCGGGGAAAATGGCCCGGCGACTGACTGGCTATGAGAACCGCGTGTCCGAGGAGTGGCAGGGAGGTTATTTTGACACTTCCGTGTTGTCCTGGACCGAACGGGAGTTGAGTGCCTACCAGTTCCGTGGGCATCACGAGTTTCCGTCCTTCCTGAGGTCCGAGAGCGACTGGTTGGTTTCCGTGGCGGGAACCGGTCAGGAGGAGCCCGATCTGCGCTATTTTTCGTTCTACGCCAGACCCCTCGGGAACGGAACGACACTTTACGATTTCAGCAACAACATTCAGCCGACTTTTCCGACGCGCTATTTTCGCGATCTTTCCGAAGAAAGCGTCAGCTTCAGGTTCGACGAAACGGTTCCGTTTGATGTCTGGCGCGATCTCGAGGCCAAGGCCAAGGGCGGCTATTTCCTCAATCGATCGGACCGCGCCTACGAGGAACGCAGTTTCCAATACCAAAGCGGGAACAGTTTTGGGCCGTTCACCTCGGACGGTGATCCGAATGGTTTTCTCACGGATGCCAATCTCGCCGGCAATTCCAAAGGGCAGTTCGATCGTTATGTCGCCAACTACCCCGTGAATTTTGATTACGACGGTCAGATCGACGTGACCGGGTGGTATGGCATGCTGGAAGTCCCGGTCAGGGATACGGTGCGGTTGATTGGAGGTGCCCGGCTTGAACACACCGACCTCGGCGTTCTAACCCTCAACAAGAACAACGGCACCCGGTCCCGGGCCGGGATCGATCAATCGGACGTTCTGCCCGCGCTGAGTTTGGTCTGGAATTTCGTGACCAACATGAACGTGAGGGCCAGCGTCAGCCAGACCATCGCCCGCCCGACATACCGGGAAATCTCGCCGTCCGTCACCTTCGATTTCGTGGGTGCCGATCAGTTGGTTGGAAATCCGAACCTGCGTATCAGTCAGGTGCGGAACTACGATCTCCGATGGGAATGGTTTCCCCGCCCCGGGGAGGTGATCTCGGCCAGCCTGTTCTACAAGCAGATCGACGCGCCGATCGAGAAAACGCTTCTGGGAACGGACAGCCGGATCACCTACGTCAATTCGAAGGCCGCGACGCTCATGGGCGCGGAGCTCGAGGCCCGGAAGAAGCTCGATTTCGTTTCGGAACATCTCGAGGATTTCAGTCTGGGCTTTAATTTCGCTTACATTCAATCGGAAGTCCCACGAACAAGCCTCGAACTGGCGAATCGGGCGCGTTATCTTTTTCCAGCCTCAGCCACTCGCCCGCTTTTTGATCAGTCTCCCTACATCGCCAACCTTGACACCACCTGGAGCAACGATCGACTCGGGACCTCAGCAACGCTTGTGTTCGGTTATTCCGCCGAGCGCCTGGCGTTCGTGAATTTGGATACGCCCGATATCTACGAACAGCCCGCTCCCCAATTGGATCTAATCCTGTCGCAGCAACTGGGCAAAGGTTGGAAAGCGAAGTTCTCCGCGAAGAACCTTCTGGACCCTGAAATCAAGCGCACTTACGACTTTGATTCGGGAGGTTCCGAAGTGATCTATTCCTCATACAAAAGAGGAATGGGATTTAATCTGGGTGTCACGTTCGAATACTGACCCAACGGCAGGGCGAAGCTTCCGGCCGAGCCCAGGCCGGACGGAAATCGCACTCGTCGATCCCCTTCAACAAAACGGCCATCCTGCCCTTTGCGGATTCGCCCTTCCCGATTTTGCAACCCAAAGGGGGGCATGTCCAGGTTGCGATTTCTTCACAGGTTTGTAACACGCGCGACGAATGTGCGTAACGTTGCGCCTGCAGGATAGTCTCCGATTGGAATGGAAAACGCAAGTAATCGTCACCTCGACAACCGGGGGACGATCGTTGCGGTTGGCTAAAACAGCTAAGAAACTTGAAATGAAACTGACTCGACTCCTCACTCACAGCATCACGTTGGTCGCGGCCGCATGGCAACTCGACGCCGCGACGATCGAAGTAACGGAAAGCATTGCGGCAGGCACCCAGGTGAAATGGACGGCGGACAACACGTATCTGCTCAAGCGGGTGATTTATGTGCAGCCGGGAGCGACGCTGACGATCGAGCCCGGAACGGTGGTCAAGGGGGTGTCGGCGTCCGAAGCCCTGGCGACGGCGGGCATCCCGAACGCGGTGTCGGCGCTGTGGGTGACGCGTGGCGGGAAACTGGTGGCCGAAGGAACGGCGGACAAGCCGATCATCTTCACGGCGCAGGCCGATGACGTGGCGGACATGAAGGATCTGCCGGTGGAGGCATCCGGATTGTGGGGAGGGGTCGTGCTGCTGGGCAACGCGCAGGTCAACAGCGCGCAGGACAGCGCGGGCAATGTGGCGACACCGAAGTATGAGGTGTTTGAAGGAACCGAAGACCTGCCGCAGCACCGGTTCGGCGGGGCGGACGACGGGGATTCCTCCGGAGTGATGCGGTATGTGTCGATCCGGTATCCGGGCAATCAGTTTGCGCCGGACCGTGAGTTGAACGGATTGACCCTGGGCGGAGTGGGATCCGGAACGGTGATCGAGCATGTGGAGGTGTATGGAAGCTCGGACGACGGATTTGAATGGTGGGGAGGAAGGGTGAACACGAGGTATCTGGCGTCGATCTTCAGCGAGGACGACAGTTTTGACACGGACCAGGGGTACCGTGGGGTGAACCAGTTCTGGTTGGCGGTGCAGAAGCCCGGGAACGGGGACAAGGGAGGGGAACACGACGGGGACCTGAACCAGGCGAACGTGGGCACGACGCCGAACCCGGAACAACCCAGGAGCATGTGGTACGCATACAACGCGACGTTCATCGGGAACGGAATCTCGACGGCGCTGAACATCCGGGATGAGTCCGCGGCGAATTATGTGAACGGTGTGTTCACGGGATTTGCCGGCGGGGTGTTGGTCGACAACGACGCGAGGTATGAGTTTCAGGTGAGCAACGAGGGGAACCTGTTGAACAACGTGTTTGACGTGGGGACGTTCAGCCAGGGAAACACAAACGCGCGGTTCCTGCTGGATGACACGGAGCGAGGAAACGTGCAGGCGGCGGCTGGACTGATGAGCCTGAGCGCGACGAACGACGGAGGGCTGGATCCACGTCCTGCGGCCGGAAGTACGGCGCTGGTGAACGTGAGAATGCCGCACGACGCGGCGGTGATGGCGGTGAACTACCGCGGTGCGTTCGGGCCAAACGATCTTTGGGCGCGGGGATGGACGGCGCTGGACAGCCTGGGCATCCTGACCAGGGCGCCCATTGAGGGAGTGGTCCCTGTTCGAGTGAACGCGATGTTGGTGAACGGTCGTATTGAGATTGGATTCCCGACAGAGGTTGGAAGGACCTACGAAGTTCAATACTCGACGGACCTGACGACGTGGGTTCCGACATCCGCCGGTGCCGCCCAGGGAACCGGATCGCCGGCGGTGTTCTCCGACGAAACATCGGGCGACGGATTGAAGTTCTATCGCGTGATTCAACGCTAGTCCCGGCTCGCGCGGCTGACTCGGCATTCTGGAAACCGAATGGGTCATCCTGCGAGCGAGGATGAATGCCGCAGTCCCATTGCATCGGGAAAGGGAGTCGTTCCGACTCCCTTTCCCCTTTTTGCCTGCGCCCGGCAGGGCGGATCCAGGCGCAACTTCAGCTCCTGCGTGCGAGCGACTTCCGTTGATTTCAGGAGCGGCATCAGGGTTTGGCGCTTTGTGTTTGGTGTTCGTCTTCAAACATCGGATACCCGTCCACGTCCGGGTCTGTGCTGGTTCGGCCCCCGAGGGGGAGGGTGATCGAAAACTCCTGGCGCGATGGCATCGACGCCGGATTCAGAAACTCGGGCGAGGGGCGATGCGTCCAATGATTTGTTGCCGGAGCGTAACCTGGCCGTCTTCTTTCGGTAACGTGGTTAGTGCTCAATGGGAAGGATATGAAATTTGACCCTGCTCGACATGCGCGCCCTCGATCCGGCGGCGGCCAGGGTTTACCTCGGGCCGGTCTGGAGCTCGCTGCTGATGGATTTCTTCAGCGAGTCGTAGCGATGCAGGAGGCTGTCAGCGCGGGCAGATCGTTCGCATGCCCGCGCGATGGGACGAAGGATGGAACTGAATGCGGACGAAGAAAATAAGAATTCAGAAACAAAAGGGTCTACGTTATGAAGATGATGCTGCAACAGGCCAGCTCGGGCCTCTATTTCAAGAGCAAAGGAGAATGGATCGCGGATTTCAACAAAGCGCGCGTATTTGACGATTGGGCCGACGCCTACGAATACTCGATCTTCCAAAAAGTATCGGACTCGTTCATTGTGCCTTGTGTCGGGATTCCCGGATCCGAGAGATCGGATCCCGGGTCTATGTCCGAACTGAGCATCAAGTGATGCGACGGCCGCGCGGGGCTTGGGAATTCCCGCCGCTTGGCACCATCTCCCGCGGTGTTTGCCGTCCGCTCAGCGAAAGTGCGGCACCACCCGGGTCCGCTCTCCCGCCGGGGCGGACAGGACCGTGGTCGAAAAGGCGGTGTCGTCGTTGAGCATGAGACGAAAGACAATTTCTCCCGCCGATTTGTGCGCCGCCCAAATCCAGGAGGACGATCCAATACATTCCATCGGGATTCCCTGGTCCCAGCTCAGACCGTCGCCTGCGCCGCGTATGAAAATGGTGTTGCCAAAACCGACGTCTCGTGTGACTTCGATGATGGTCACGCTATCCCCGCCCTGAGGCAGCATGCAATCCATTGATGAGCGGTCGGGACTCAGGGGGATCCTTGTTCTTTCCCCGCATTCGAGCTTGTCTGTTCTTCCGGGTGATCGTTTCCCCGGCACTCGAACTGCGGGCCGCACGTCGGCAGGCTGGATCCGCTGCGTCACTTTCTTGCGGCCTGAAGATTTGGCAGGTTTCTTAGGATTTGATTTCATATCTCTGTTCCCATGCTGTCATTCGTGATGTGTCGCCACGCCGAGTCCCAACGCCCCGGTGACCGGTGCACGGATGACCCGATTGATCGTCGGAAGCGGGCCGGGAATTTTCACGTTCCCGACGACACGGGTATTATTAGGGAGAAGTGAGGCATTCTTTCAACGACAGGACGGAAAAGGTCCGGTTACAAATCGAAGACGGGCCCAGAATCGGAATCAATCGGTTTTTGTGTTTATTGGAATTCGCCCGTTTGTAACCTTTCCGACGTTGACCTGTAACGAAACGGGCGCAGACTCTGGGATTCCGAATGAACAAGGGTTTCTATTTGGCGGTTGAGGTTGGTCGGAGCAAGATCGTTTCGGCAGTGTTTACCATGAAACTGGCCTGCATGGGACGTGAACGTGTCGCCATCAAAAACGAGGCGGATTCCGATGGGATATTGACATCTGTCCTTGAGTGCATCGAAGGGGCATTGGCCAGAGCCGAAGTGACCTTGAACGATGTTCTCGGACTGGGGATGAGTGTTCCGGGAGCAGTCTCGTCTGAAGCCGGAGGCGGGTTCGCAGCATCAAGCCCCCGGTGGGAGAGCGATCCCCTTAGGGTCCAATTGCAGGCGGAGCTTGGATTGCCGGTATTTGTTGAGAACAGGGGAAACGCAGCAACCCTGGGCATTTACGAATGTGAATACGCCGGAAAATCAGGGGATCTCATTGGGATATTCATCGGGGGAGGAATCAGATCGGGAATGATTCTGGGTGGGAATCTCTTTCGTGGTGCCTCCGGATGGGCCGGGGAAGTGGGGCATATGGTCTTGAAGCGCGGGGGCCCAAAGTGCAGATGCGGAAACAATGGGTGTTTAGAGGCGCTCGCCAGCCGGGCGGCGATTCTCTCGCGGATTCAAGCCGGTGCGTCCGCCGGACGCAGGACCATTCTCGGAGAGGTTGCCGGCCATGAAATCGAACGGGCAAAAAACAGCGATTTGCGAAAGGCTCTTTTCAGGGGTGACGCGCTTGTTGCGGAGTCCATCCTGGAATCTGCCGAGTACACTGGTCTGGCCGTGGCATCCCTTGCGAATTTGTTTAATCCGGCCGTGTTTGTGCTGGGAGGAGGCCTCATTCGAGCGCTGGCAAGCGAGATGGTGCCGGTCATCCTCGAAACGGTCGACCAACACGTGATGCCTGGAACTTCAAAAGGATTAAAAATATTGGTTTCCGATCTGGACGACCACGCGGGTTTACTCGGGGCCGCAGCCTGGGCGAGGCGAAACAGGCTCTCGAAGACGTGAGCGTCACACGATCGTAACCAGCCCTGCGACCATTTCGTTCTCGGGGAACGCGAAATTCTCCCGGCCGAAGTAAGCATCGTGGAATTGAAGTCCGTCGAGCGAGTGACCCCCGCTTACAAGAAGCAGGTTTACCTTCGGCAGACGCGTTTGAAGCTGGGATATCTTATGAATTTCGGAGAGGCGATCATGCGGGACGGGATCACACGGATCATCCACGGATACCTGGATCAGGATCCCCCGTGCCTCGGTGCCTCCGTGATAGAGGAATTCATCCACCAGGCGGTCCACCGAACGCGGCTCCGCGGCGTCGGTGACCTTGGACGTTAAACAATCACAAGGGGGCCGGATGAAAATCCGGCCCCCGTATTTAGTCTCATCCAGATTTGATTCCGTCTTGACTCGTGAACAAACCAGACCAGACTTGGTCTTGTATGAAAACCGTGAACATCCAGTTGGCGAAGACTCACCTGTCTCGTCTGGTGGAAGAGGCGGTGGCCGGAGAGGAAATCATTCTCGCGAAGGCGGGCAAACCAATGGTTCGTTTGATTCCCTTTCAGCCCGATGTGTCACCTCGCACCCCTGGTGCCTGGAAGGGCAAAGTGCGGATGGCCAGGGATTTTAACGCGGAGGACAAAGCAACCATCGCGCTGTTTGAGGGTTCTGGAAGTTCATGAAGCTTCTCCTGGATACCCAGGCTTTGTTGTGGTGGTTGTCTGATTCGACGCAATTGAGCCAAGCCGCCCGCACTGCAATCGGAGACGGCACCAACACCGTGTTTGTGAGTGCCGCGTCAGCGTGGGAGATGGAAAACAAGAGCGCTCTGGGAAAACTGCGTGTTCCGGACAATCTTGAGGAGACGCTTGCGACGGAACGTTTTTTCGAGCTCCCCATCCGGATCACCCACGCAACGGCTCTGCGTCGTCTACCCGCAATTCACCGGGATCCGTTTGATCGTCTCCTGATCGCGCAGGCGCAAGTGGAGAGTCTGACAGTCGTCACTTCAGATCCGGTGTTTGATCGTTATCGGATTCCCGTAGTCGCGACATAGGTCGGGAGCTGGAGTTGATTGACGAGCGCCATGGATTGGAACGTGCGCTGCGGGCGTTGGAGAATCAGCGTGTCGAACGTACGGATCTCAAGGCCGGAGTCAAGAGGCAGGCCGACGAGGTGCAATTCATCGAGGTGGTGTTTGACCGCCATCTTCGAGCCTTTGAAATCCGCCGCTTGATGCCGGGGATGGATTGGTGTTTAGTCCATTTGACTCGTACGTGACACCGAAATGGACCCAGCGCCCGACAATCAGGAACCTTCACCCGAGGCCAGCCGTGGCCGCTGGATTTTGTTCTGGGTCATCGTTGTCTTCATGGCGATCAACGCCGCCGTCCTCTACAGGGTGGTCGTCGGGCCGTGACCCAGATTGCAGTGTCGCTTCGAATCGCAGGGGGAAAAAGACAACCGAATATTCGGCGTTGCCGATTTCGATGAAGTGCGATTAATGTTGGAGCAACAATCCGGTAATCTCGTGGAATCTGTACCTGCCAGCGAAAACGAGAGCGACTCGTCGCTTCCAGGTGGAGCGTGCCCCGAGAAGCTAATCTACATCGTGGATGACGAGTCGCTGATCGGTGAAGTCGTCGAGATGGTGTTGAAGTTGAAAGGATTTCGGCCCCGATTTTTTGTGGACCCGGAATCCGCCCTTGAGGCACTGAAGTTCGAGGCGGAGAAACCAGTGCTCCTGCTGACCGATTTTCTGATGGTTCCCATCAACGGCATGGAGTTGATTGAACGGTGCAAACAGATCCGGCCGGATCTCAAGACATTGCTTTACAGCGGCAACGTGGGCGAAGAAATGACCCAGCATTACAGAGTGCGGCCTGATGGATTTCTCGGCAAACCATTCCTCCCGAATGACCTGATTGCAATCATCGATTCGGTGCTCAGCCAGTGAGTTCTTCCGATCCTTCAACGATTCACCTGACCGGCAAAAAGCTTGGTTTGATGCTGGCCTGCGCTCCGACAAGTGCCAAGTTTCATCACGGGGTTCTGCTCGCCGAGGAAGCTCTCAAACAGGGGCTCCGGGTCTACCTCTACTGCATCGATGACGCCGTGGCGGGCGCGGCAGACGAACGGATCCGGCGTCTGATCGAGGCCGGGGCACATCTGTTTGCCTGTGCCTATGGCGCGCAGCAGCGCGATTTGCCTCGTGACGACGCGGTCACCTGGTCCGGACTTTCCACCCTTTCGGATATCATCGCGGGAACCGACCGTTTACTTTGTTTCAATTAGACGCACCGGATTCCGCCATGCCTCAACCTCAAGTTTGCCCCATGACCCGGAGTCTGCTCTTCATTGTCCGTGGGGATCCCCGCACCAGCCCGCGCCCGGCCGAGGCGTTGCGAATCGTGGCGGGGTTGTGCGCAATCCAGCAAGTCTCGGTGCGATTGGTGCTGATGGGCCCGGCGGTCCGTCTGCTGGGCCAGGAGACCGGAGAGTTGCTGGAGGACGATCAGGTGGAGCGTTGCCGACCTTTGCTCGTGGACGCCGGACAACCGGTGTTGGTCATCCGTGGTTCATTGGAGGAGCACGGGATCGGAGTGTCGGCTGTTCCCTGCAGGGAGATATCGAACGAGGCATTGGCGCGGATGAGCGCGGAATCCGATTCGGTGGCCCTTTTCTAGATGATGATGCGCAGGATTCTCCACATCGTGAGCGACCCGGACGATCCTTTGCCGGA
Source organism: Verrucomicrobiota bacterium (assembly GCA_021733945.1). Lineage (GTDB taxonomy): Bacteria > Verrucomicrobiota > Verrucomicrobiia > Limisphaerales > SIBE01 > JAIPJX01. The sequence goes on from JAIPJX010000088.1 coordinate 22,133, forward strand.
GGAGATTGTGCGCGAGCAGAAGGCGCAAGGCACGTTTGAGCTGAGCGTGGTGGATTTGTCGGCAGCGGACCTGGACCGACGTGCCTTGCTCATCGAAATCTTCAAGGCCGACTCCGTTCAGGTGTGGTAACGCCCTGTCGAGCGGACCCCGTGGGGCGATGGCTCAGAGCGTCTCTGGAAAGTAGGAGCCGACGTCAGAAGGTCCTCTTCTTCAGCTTTCAAACCGGGCGTTTTCCGGGGCATATGGAGCCTCGTCACCTCGGCTCCTACCAGGGGATTGGAATTTCCAGCCAGGCCCTGAGAAGGAATTCCCCCCCAGAGACGCGGAGACGCAGAGAGAAAAAATCCACTCCCCCCTCTGCGCCTCTGCGGGAGAACCCTTCACTTATCTGATTGGTCCGTTTGGGAGTTGGGGGGCGGGTTCGTTGTGAGTCACTGTGGCGGATGATCGAACACCGTATCCCCCCGCTTCTTGAATCCTGAGCGTGTTTGAAAAGTAAGAGCCGACGTCAGAAGGCTCTCTTCTTCAGCATTCAAACCGGGTGTTTTCCGGGGTATATGGAGCCTCGGCTCCTACCATGGGATTGGAATTTTCAGACAGGCCCTGAGAAGGAATTCCCCCCCAGAGACGCAGAGACGCGGAGAGAAAAAATCCACTCCCCCCTCTGCGTCTCTGCGCCTCTGCGGGAGAACCCTTCACTTATCTGATTGGTCCGTTTGGGAGTTGGGGGGCAGGT
>JAIPJX010000089.1 GCA_021733945.1 Verrucomicrobiota bacterium
CATCCGCCGCCGTCAGGGGTGGAACCAGTCCCGCGTTGTTTTGACCGTCCGTCATCAGGATCACGATTCTACTCTTTGCCTCGCGGTCCCGCAACCGGTTGAGGCATGCGGTGAGTGCGGAGCCGATGGCTGTTCCTTCCTCGATCGTATCGAGTTGAAGCCCCTGGAGGTTCTGGATCAGAAAACCGTGATCGAGCGTTAAAGGCCCCGCGACATAGGCCTGTCCGGCGAAGGCGATCAGACCGATGCGATCGTTGGGGCGTTTGAGAATAAAATCATGCAGAACATCGCGTGCGATTCTCAACCGGTTGACACGCGCTCCGTCGATTTCGAAGTCTTCGGCTTTCATGCTTCCCGACAGATCGAGTGCGACGGCGATGTCGATGCCCTCCGTTGTGATGCGTGTGTTTCGGTCGATGCGCTGGGGGCGGGCCAGGGCGATCACCAGCATGGCGAGCGCCAGCCAGCGGAGTCGGACCAGGAACAGCCGGGAGTGGGACCGGGCGATCCCGGTGATTCCCCTGACCAGTTGAAGGGACGGGTAGAGGAAAGCCGGTTGACGCTCGGTGCGACTCCGGAGCCAGCTCAGGAGCGGCAGCAGAAGCAGCAGCAGGAGGAAATAGGGGGCGGCAAAAGTCATTCAGAAGTCAGGTCCGGTTGCTTTGAAACGCGGGGTTGCCGGTGCCGTTCGATGGTTGCGGAGCCCGTTGTGTTTGGTCGATCAGGTCGAGCGCGGTGTGGAACAGGGTGAGCAGTTCGGATTCCGGAGGGTGGTGCCGGGCGAACTTCACCAGGTCGCACCGGGCCAGGAACGTCGCGATGCTCTGTTGTTGATCGGTGCTGAGAGGCGATGCGGGCTCCAGGTGCTGAAGGAATTCTTCAGTGGTCCGGTCGGGAGCCTGAAGGCCGAACTGTTCCTCCAGGAACACGCGCAGGGCATCGGATATCCGGGTGCAAAACACCGGGGGATCGGCGAGCGATTTGAGGGAGCCGTTCAGGGCGGTCCGGGCGCGTTGCTGCGGGGAGTCCCCGGGAACCAGGGCAGAGGTGGCCATGGCTTTTTGTTTCCGGCGCCAGAGTCGCCACCCAATCAGGAGGGCGATCGCAATGCCGGTTACCCAGAAGAAGGGCAACCAGGGATTGGGGATTTTAACCGGGCCCTTGATGCCGCGGATATCGTCCCCCCCGGGGGGGGCGACGGTTTGGGTGGGAACCGGACTGCTCATGGTTGCACGGTTCTGTTGCATTCCGGATGTCCGGAGGTTCCTTGTGTCCGTGTTGGAAACGTGGCGGTTTCAGCCATGACGCCGTCGTTTTTTACGCGTTTCGAAGAACCGTGCGAGTGGGGCCGCGTAAGGTTCGTTGGTTCTGAGTTCGATGGAATCGATGCCGGCGGATTGAAAGAGGCGTCGCACCTCGACCCGGGTCCGCTGTTGGCGGCGCTTGAAGGCCTCGCGTTTTCGCTCGTCGCCGGTGTTGATCTCCACGACATCCCCGGTTTCGGAGTCCTGCAGGATCAGATGGCCCAGGTCTGGGAATTCCATCTCGAACCGATCCATGATTTGTACAGCAACCACATCATGCCGACGGTTGGCCTGGCTCAACGCTCCAAAGGAAGCCTGGCCGAGCATCTCGGAGAGGACCACCCGTCGCCTCAGATGCGCTGCGATCTCGCTGCGGCTGGGTCGGCTCTGTCCCAGGAAATCGGAGAGAATCACGGCTACGGAGCGGCGGGGAATGACTCGTGTGAGGAATTCGAGGGCGTGGTTCAGATCGGTGCCGTGTTGTTTGGGTTCGAAGTACAGAATCTCCCGGATGACCCGGAGCACGTGGCGTCGGCCCTTGCGCGGAGGGATGAATTTCTCCACCTGATTGGTGAACAGCAGGAGGCCGACCTTGTCGTTGTTTCGTATGGCCGAGAAAGCCAGGACCGAGGCGATTTCGGCGGCCAGTTCCCGTTTGGATTGTTCGCCCGAACCGAACTGGCCGGAGCCGCTCAGATCCACCAGAAGCATCAGGGTGAGCTCGCGTTCCTCGACGAATTTTTTGACGAACGGATGACTCATCCGCGCGGTGACATTCCAGTCGATCGATCTTACGTCGTCCCCGGGCTGATATTCCCGGACCTCTTCGAAATTCATTCCCTGGCCCTTGAACACACTGTGGTATTGACCGGCCAGAGATTCGTTCACCATGCGAATCGATCGGAGTTCGATCTGGCGAATGCGTTTGAGGAGTTCGCGGGGAATCATTCGGGTGGGGTGAGGGCAGGTTCAGGGCACCGGAAGTTCATCCAGGATTTTTTGAATCACCGTCTCACTGGTCTGTTCCTCGGCCTCGGCTTCGTAGGTTACCGAGACCCGATGCCGAAGGGTATCCATGCTGATGCTTTTGACATCCTGGGGGGTGACATAGCCGCGGCCACGCAGGAAGGCGTAAGCCTTTGCAGCGAGGGTGAGGGAGATCGTGGCGCGAGGGGAGGCGCCCAGCTGGATCATGTCCTTGAGGTTGATGCGGTAGCTTTCCGGGTCCCGGGTGGCGCAGACCAGATCGACGATATAGTCCCTTACCTTTTCATCCAGATAGATGGAGTTGACCACGCGTCGTGCCTGGAGGATGGCGGAGGCGTCGATCACCGGTTTCGCGCTCGGCAGATCGGTGGTGTGTGCCATCAGGTCGAGGATCTGCCGTTCCTCGGCCCGGGAGGGGTAGACGATCCGGAGTTTCATCATGAACCGATCCACCTGGGCTTCGGGAAGGGGATAGGTGCCCTCCTGTTCGATGGGGTTTTGAGTTGCCAGCACCAGGAACGGATCCTCGAGTTTGAAGCTCTGGTCGCCAATGGTGACCTGATGTTCCTGCATGGCTTCCAGGAGCGCGCTCTGGACCTTGGCCGGGGCGCGGTTGATTTCGTCCGCCAGCACGATGTTGGCGAACACGGGGCCCTTGCGCGTGGTGAAGTGCCCCGTTTGCGGATTAAAAATCTGGGTGCCAATGACGTCGGCTGGAAGCATGTCCGGAGTGAACTGGAGTCGGGAGAACCGGACCTTCATGCACGCGGCGAGCGATTTGACCGAGAGGGTTTTGGCAAGACCCGGGACGCCCTCCAGGAGGACGTGGCCATTTGCCAGCAGGCCGATGCAGAGTCGGTCCAGGAGATACTTTTGACCGACGATCACCCGGTTGAGTTCCTCGAAGAGAGGTTGAACGAAAGCGCCGGCGCGCCGCACCTCTTCGTTGATCGCCGAGATTTCGATATTCATAGGCTGACTGGATACTAGCGGATCGGGAGAGGGGAGACCATCAAATGTGCCGGCTGACTGCGCTTTATCCTCCGCACGGAGGCAGCGGGATCACGTGGTTTCGAGACGGGATCGGGCCAGTAGAACATCGGCGCGGATCTGCGACTGCAGGGAGCCCAGGTCCGCGAATTTCTGTTCATCGCGCAGTCTGGAACGAAAGGTGATTTCCAGTTCCTGATCGTAAAGGTCGCCCTTGAAATCGAGCAGGTGGACCTCGGCGTGGATCCCGGGGGCCTGATCTCCGAGGGTGGGGCGGCAGCCGATGTTCATCACGGCCTGATGGCCGGTGCCGGCAACGCCCACCCGCACGGCGTAAACACCGTTGGGAGGGAGGATCAATCCTCTTACATCCAGGTTGGCGGTGGGAAATCCCATTCTGGTGCCCAGGCGGTTGCCGCGCAGGACCTGGCCGGCCAGGCAATACTCCCGTCCAAGCATCGCGCGCGCGGCTTGCAGGTCGCCGTGGCGGATCAGGTCGCGGATGCGCGTGCTGCTCACCGGGGTGCCCTCGAGGAGAACCGGAGGGAGGCCGAAAGCGGTGAAATTCAGCCGGGCACCCAGGGTTTGGAGGAGACTCAGATTGCCGCTTCGCTGATGGCCGAACGAGAAGTCTTCGCCGACGCAGATGCTGCCGAGAGCGCCGAAATCGGCGGCCAGGTTTTCGATGAACGATTCGCCGGACTGGCGACTGAACTCAGCATCGAAACGAATCACGAGCACGGCTTGCAGGCCGAGCGTCTCAATGACGCGGAGGCGTTTGCTCAGCGGGTAAATGAGCGGGGGCACACGGGTCGGAGCGACAATGGTGCTGGGGTGGCGATCAAAGGTGACGGCGACGGCGAGGCTGGACTCCTCCGCCGCGTGGCGCAGGGTCTGGTGGAGCACCTCCTGATGGCCCAGGTGAACGCCGTCGAACACGCCGATCGCCAGGCAGGCCCTGCGTTCAGGGCGATGGAGCTCTCTGGCATGGTGGACAATTTGCATCGGGCCGGAAGGCAAACAGTCGCGGGTCAGTCCGGGTGAGTCAGTTTGAGAAACGGAATGACCCGTTGTTCGAGTTCCTTTTTCGAAAGCCGCATGGCGTCTTCAAACTGGATGGCTGGCTCGATGGAGAACCGGCCGGACTGAAGCCGTCGCAGCGTGGCGAGGTGGGCGCCGGTGCCGAGCTTTGCTCCGAGATCATGCGCGAGCACGCGTACGTAGGTGCCCTTCGTGCAGGCGACCCGGAACGTGCCGATGGGCTCCGCGTAGTGGCTGAAGCGGAACTGAAATATGTGTATCAAACGCGGTTTGCGTTCGACCTCAATTCCCTTGCGCGCCAGCTTGTAAAGGGGCACCCCGTCCTTTTTGATGGCCGACACCATCGGCGGAGTCTGGAGGTGGTCCCCCACGAATTCACCGGCCGCCTCGTTGAGCTCTTCGAGCGTCATGGGAAGCACCGGCATGGAGGAGATCAACTGACCCTGCGAATCGTGGCTGTCGGTGGATTCCCCGAACTTGATGGTCCCCTCATAAACCTTGTCGTCGGCGATGAGTTTCTCGGCAAGCTTGGTGGCGCGTCCGAGCAGGAGGATCAACAGGCCCGTGGCATTTGGATCAAGGGTTCCGCAGTGGCCAACCTTCTTGATTTGAAAGCTGCGGCGGATCGACTCGACGATGTCGTGCGAAGTCGGTCCGGCGGGTTTGTCAATGAGCAGAGCTCCGTCAAATGGATCAAACGTTTGCATGAATTATTTAAGGGCCGCATGAAGCGCCGTGCGAATGGCGCCGAGGACCCGGTGTTGAACCGAGCGGGGATTGCCGCGGATGCGTGCGCCGGCCGCAGCCGAGTGGCCGCCTCCCCCGAAGGTCTGGGCTATCCGGTTTACATCCACCCGAGCGTCCTTGGATCTGAGGCTGATCCGGACCTGGTCGGGTTCCAGTTCCTCAAAGACACAGGCCACCACCACCGGTTCAATGGATCGAATATGATCGATGAGACCTTCGGTGTCCCCGGCACTGGCCCCGGCGCGGGTGAAGTCCGATTGTTTGAGCCAAAAGTAGGCGGTCTGGTTCTCGTGGGTCAGCCGGAAGCGACGGTAGAGAATTTTAAGCAGCTGCATCCGGCTGAGCGGGTATGACTGGTAGACCTCCTGGCAGATCTGCGCGAGGTTCGCTCCGGACTCGACCAACTCACCGGCCGTCTGAAAGGTCTGGGGTCGTGTCGAGGTGTATTGAAACGAGCCCGTGTCCGTGGAGACTGCGGTGAAGAGGCAGTTTGCGATCGCCGGGGTGACGGGCCAACCGGCGCGCTTGAGCATCCGGTGGATCAGTTCGCCCGTGGACGGTTCCGTCTCCGACACCCAGTTGATGTCCGCATAGCGGGTATTGCTCGGGTGGTGATCGATGTTGATGAACAGGTCGCGGTCCCGGATCGAGTCGGCGACCGTTCCCAGTCGTTCCAGACTTGCGGCGTCCGTTGCCACGACGCAGTCGAATCGTTTGCCGGTGTGGGCCGGCTGCAGCAGGTGGTCGGGATCGAGAAAGGCCAGTTTCTGAGGCATCGGATCCTGATTCCAACACACCACCTTTTTTCCCAGGGTCCGCAGCGCCAGAGTCAGTCCCAGCTGGGAACCGATGCAGTCTCCGTCCGGTCTGATGTGCCCCACGACGCAGATGGATCGAACGGCCTGCAGCCTCTCAACGATCTGGTCAATGATCTTGAGGTGGCTCTTCATCGGGGGCGGGGGGAATGGTCCGTTCGATCTCTTCGATGATGTCGAGGATCCGGTTGCCCCGGGGAATGGAGTCATCGAGCACGAAGCGGAGTTGCGGAGTGTATTTGAGCACCACGGCGTTGCAGAGCAACGATTGAATCTTGACGCGGTCCCTCCTCAACGCATGGAGCGCCCTGGTCTGCTGGGAATCGGTCCCAATGATTCCCACGAACACGGTGGCCGTGTGGTAATCCTTGGCGACCGTGACCTCGTTGACGGTGATCACGCCCGTTTCCGAGACGGGAAACTCGCGGCGGATGATGGTGCCGAGTTCGCGCTTTAAGAGCTCGCGAACGCGGAGGAGTCGCACGGAAGGCATGGCTTGCAGGGCATCGTCGGCGACTAGAGTTTCTGCGCCACCTTCTCGAGGGTGTAGCATTCGATGCTGTCCCCGAGCTGGTAATCATCGAAACCATCGAGTCGGATACCGCACTCCATACCGGAGCGCACTTCGTTGACTTCGTCCTGGAACCGCCGGAGCGAGAGCGACACACCCTCGTAGATGAGGTTCTTCTTGCGCATGACACGCATCTTGCCCTTGACCAACCGGCCCTGGGCGATGACGCAACCGGCCACGTTCCCGCCCTTGGAAAGGGTGAATATCTTGCGGACTTCGGCTGCTCCGATGACCACTTCCTTGAGCAGGGGATCGAGCAGTCCGGCCATGGCTTCGCGTACCTGGTCGATCAGTTCGTAGATGATCGCGTAGAGTTTGATCTGGACCCCCTCGCGCTTGGCGAAGTCCGATACTCCGTTGTCGATCCGGGTATGGAATCCGAGAACAATGGCCTTGGAGGCCGAAGCCAGAACCACGTCCGATTCGCTGACGGTACCCACGGCGCTGTGGATGACTTCCATGGCGACCTTGGAGGTGTCGATCTTTTGAATCGCTTCGACGATGGCTTCCACCGAACCCTGGGTGTCTGCCTTGACGACCACCTTCAGCACCTTTGCGGATTCCGAAGCGAGCGTGTCGAAAAGGTTTTCCAGCGTTACCTTCGGGCGCCGGTCCTTTTCCTGAGATTTGTTGAAGAGCGCCTGTTCCTCGGTCAGAACCTTGGCGATCTTTTCGTTTTCGACGACACTGAATTCGATTCCGGCTTCAGGCACGCCGTTGAGGCCAAGCAGTTTGACAGCCACCGAGGGACCGGCCTGCTTGAGGCGCTTGCCTTCCTCGTTGATCAGGGCGCGCACACGACCCCAGTGCTGGCCGCAGATGACGGTGTCCCCGACGGAGAAGGTCCCTTTTCGGACCAGGACCGTGGCGGTGGGACCGCCGGGTTCGAGGCCTGATTCAATGACATTGCCCTTGGCGCGTCGATTCGGGTTGGCCTTGAGTTCCAGGAGGTCGGCCTGGAGAATGATCATCTCCAACAGCTTGTCCAGACCCTGCTTGGTCAGCGCCGAGACGTCCTGAAAGATCGTGTCGCCACCCCAGTCATCGGGCACCAGGCCCTGTTCCTGAAGTTGCTGGCGCACGCGCATTGGATTGGCGTGGGGATGATCACATTTGTTGACTGCGACAATGATCGGCACTCCCGCTGCCTTTGCGTGGCTGAGGGCTTCGAGTGTCTGGGGCATCACGCCGTCGTTGGCCGCCACCACCAGAATGACGATGTCCGTTACATTGGCACCCCGGGCGCGCATCGAACTGAAAGCGGCATGACCGGGGGTGTCCAGAAAGGTGATCTGCTGGAGATCCTTCTTACGCTCCGGGTGGGGGATGGTGATCGTGTAGGCACCGATGTGCTGGGTGATGCCCCCGGTTTCTCCAGACGCGACGTCGGATTTCCGGATTACATCGAGCAGGGTTGTTTTGCCATGATCGACGTGGCCCATGATCGTGACGACCGGGGCTCTGGGCTTGAGATCTTCCGGTTTGTCGTCGATGTCGATCTCAACCTTCTTGATCGGGGCATGTACAACGCCGCCGCCGCGTTCCCGTTTTTCAACTTCGAACCTGAAACCGTAGTTTGCACAAAGCTGCTGGGCGATGTTTTCCTCGATCGCCTGATTGACGTTCGCGAATACGTTCAGCTGCATCAGATCCGCAATCAGCTGGAACGGTTTCTTTTTGAGCTGCTCGGCCAGATCCCGCACGATGATCGGCGGTTTCATGGTGATCATCTCCCCGGTGGTTGGGGGGACAAATTTCGGCTCGACCGGGGGGCGGTTGTCGTTTCGGCCGGTGTTGCCACCGCGATTTTGACCCGGGCCACCCTGGCGTCCGCCGCCCTGCTGAAAGCTTCTTCCCTGCCGTCCCCGGTTGTTGTTGTTGTTGTTGTTGTCGAACCGCGGTGCCGGGCGCACCGGTGCTTTGGGAGCGGGACGCTCCACCGGTGGTTTCGGAGTTGGTTTGGCGGGTAGCTTGATGAATCCGACCTTTTCCCCGATTTTCGGGGTTCGAGGGGCCGGGGGGGCATCCGCTTCCGGAGCAACCGCCTCTTCTGGAGAGGTTTCTTCCGCCTGCGGCACCTCGGCGTCCGGAGGGGATTCCTGAAATGCTTCGGGGCTGGGGGCGTCCTGTGCGGCAGGAGCCACAACTTCTGGTTCTGGAGCGATTGCTGGCATCTGAGCCTCGACGGCGGCGGTTTCCGGAGCTGGCGCCGGATGTTCGGCGGGCTGAACCGGGGCTTCGGTTTCTACTTGAGCTGGGGGAGGGGGCGCTGGTGGTTCCTCCTCAACCGGTGGTGGGGTGAGGATGATGATTGGCTCGGGTTCGATTTTCGCGGCGAGCGGGGTGGGAGCGGCAGCCAGGGGGCCTCCGATTTGTTGCTCCAGATACTCGGCGGTGATCTTGTCGAGGGAACTTGAAGGGACTTTCGCGGCGGCTATGCCCAATTCTTTTGCTTTTGCGATGACAGCCTTGCTCTCGATTCCCAGCTTCTTCGCGATGTCATAAATCCGAACGGGCATATTTCTCTTAATCTAAGTGACGATTTCCCAAGGTCTGCGCGCGTTTTGCATTCAGACATCAGATCGCCTTCGTTGTAAAATTTCTACAAGGGTGACGTGTCGGTCCCTCCCTGGGCCCGTTTGCTGACCTCACTCTGGACGGCTTGAATGATCGATGCCGCGTGTTCGGCCAATTCAGGAATGTCAGCCAAGTCTTCCGCTTCCACTTCCGAGAGATCTTCCAGGCTCTTGAGGCCGTGATGGACCAGCAAATCCGCCTGTTCCCGGGGGATTCCCGGAATGGCCGCCACTGCGTCGACCGCCTGGGCAACCTTTTCCTCGAACCCGAGGGTGAGGGTCGGTTCGGGCTCGATGTCCACATGCCATCCAGTGAGCTTCGAGGTCAGGCGCGCGTTCTGTCCGCGTTTGCCGATGGCCAGCGAGAGTTGATCCTCGCTGACAAGCACTTTCACCCGGTGCCCAATCTCGTCCACGACAAAGGACTTCAGCTTGGCCGGATTCAACGCATTGGAGACATAGTTCTTAATGTTTGGATCCCACTTGATGATGTCAACTTTTTCGTTGTTGAGTTCCCGGACAATGTTTTTCACCCGCTGGCCGCGCAGACCAACGCAGGCACCCACGGGATCCACCTTGTCGTCGCGAGAATGCACGGCGAGCTTGGTTCGGAAACCCGGTTCGCGGGCAATGCCCTTGACTTCGATCGTGCCATCGTTGATTTCGGAGACTTCCAACTGGAACAGTTTGATGACAAATTTCGGGTCAGCCCGGGAAAGGATGATTTCCGGCCCGTGCATTCCATTTTCCACGGCCTTGACGTAGCATCGAATGCGTTCGCCGATCTGGTATTCTTCCGTGGGGACGCGTTCCCGATTCGGCAGAATGGCCTCAAATTTTCCAAGATCCACGGTTACATCAGAACGTTCGAAGCGACGCACCGTGCCGCTGACAATGTCTCCGGAACGATCCTTGAATTCGGCGTAAATCAGTTCTTTTTCAGCCCTGCGAATGTGCTGCATCAACGCCTGTTTGGCGTTCTGCGAAGCAATTCGTCCAAAATTGGCCGGGGTGACCTCGACTTCGACCTCTTCGCCGACCTGGGCCTCGTCGTTGATTCGTCGGGCATCGAACAGGGAAATCTGATCGTGTTTGGATTCGACCCGTTCGGCGACGATTAATTTCGCAAATGCACGGATATCCCCCCCCTTGGGGTCAATCACACAACGTAATTCGCGGGCGGGGCCGACGGCCTTCTTGGCGGCAGACAACAACGCCTCCTCGACAGCGGCAATCAGGACTTCTTTCTTGATGCCCTTTTCGCGCTCCCAAAACTCGATAACTGCAAGGAATTCGGCGTTCATATTTTCCGTCTTCCCCGTTTGGGGAACAAAAAAGTCGGCAGAATTATCTCCGACTCGTGTCGCGCTGGCAACCCAGCAATAAACTCTTAATCGATTTGAAAAAGGTAGTTTCCCCCCGGATTTCAGTCAAGCGTCAATTTCGGGTCTCCTCAAGCATGGAAAGTGGGTTCCTGCGGTTGGCCAGGGGAAGTGGGACCGCGGCTCCAAGCCGGTGGGACTCGAACACGGCAGCAATCATTTCGGTGGTGGCGCGGGCGTCGTAAACGCTGGATTCGGGTTCCCGGTGGTTCTCAATGGCATCCAGGAGATTCCGGGTGGCATGGAAATGGCGCGATTCGAAGGTGGGGTCGGTCAACGGTTCGGGTTTGCCAATACCCGCCGAGGATACATCCTGCCATTGGGCACCACTGCGACCGGGGGACCAGCTCGGGTCATTCAGATACTTGACCTGGTCGAACGGTCCTTCCAGAATCTCCAGGATGCCTTTCGATCCATATATTTGGAGGCCGTAGCGCGAAGGGCTCCCTGCCGTGTTGCGCACGGATTGGAAGGTGGCCGTTGAACCGTCCGGCATTCCGTAGAGCGCATGGACGGCGTCCCCTGCCAGAATGCCGATGCCTTCTGCTCCCTGGACGATGTCCCTTGCAGTGATGAGCCTGTTTTCGGTTGTCACGTTGGCGAAACACCATTTCGGGTGACCGCCCAGGTATCGGATGACATCCAGCACGTGGGTTCCCAGAACCCAGAGGTCTTCGCCTCCGCCCCGCCGGTCTTCCTTGCCGCGGGCACGGTATTCGAGCACCCGCCCGATGGCACCGTCCCGGATCAACGCCCGGGCTGCTTTCAGTTTGGGGTTGAACCGGGTCGGCAACGCCAGAGCCAGTCGGGAGTGGGTGCGTTCGCAGGCCGCAACAAGGCTGTCGGCCTCTTCCAAAGATCGGCAGAATGGTTTTTCCATGTAAACATGGAGCCCTCGATCCAGCGCGGCCAATGCCATGTCCCGATGTTGATCAATCCACCGGGGGCATATGGCCACAATATCCATCGGGACCGTTTCCAGCATCGTCCCGTAGTTGGAAAATGTGCGGTCGGTTTTCAGTCGTTTGGCCGCCTGGGCCAGTCCCTGGGGATCGGGGTCCGAGACCGCGACGATTTCGCAGTCGGCATGGTCGAGCCAGACCGTGTCCAGACCGTGTCCGTAATCGCCGTGTCCGGTGTCGCCGATTACCCCGATGCGATGGTGAGAAGCCATGGCGTGAGTGTGGCCAAGCGGCGCTGGAAACGCAACCCTTGGGATGCCTGCCCGTGATCGGGGGGGGCAACTTCGGTTTTGCAAAAGGAGTCAGGAAGGAATATGGATGATGCGCATGCAAGATTTGGAACCGCCGGACAATTTCCATGTGAGCGCGGCTTCGGGGTGGCTGGATTTGGATAATCTGGAGGAAGCGAGGCTGGAATTCTCCAGGATTCGGGAGACGAGTCGGGGGCATTCGGACGCCTTGGCGGTCGAATGGCGGTTGGAAGCCGCGGAGTGCCGCTGGGACGCGGCCCTGAAAGTGGCGCAACGCCAGATCGAAGCGGACCCCGACTGCCCCTACGGCTGGATCAATCAGTCCTACTGCCTGCACGAACTGAAACGGACCAAGGAGGCCTGGGATCGCCTGTGGTCCGTGTCCAGCCGGTTTCAACAGGTGGGTGTGCTCCACTACAACCTCGCCTGTTATTCCTGTCAGCTTGGGCAGCTGGAGGTGGCAAAAAAATGCCTGAACCTGGCCGTGCAGTGCCAAAGCAAGGCCCAGATCAAACGCATGGCTCTGGACGACGAGGATCTGAAACCCCTGGAGGACTTTATCCGGGCGCTCTAGCCTGGTGGTGGATTGATCGCGGTTAATCCGGGCTTGCGTCCGGCCCGAGCGGACGGGGGATTGGGCCGCTGAAGGAACCACGATCCCGCAAAAATAACTCGCCTTTGGCCCTTAAAACGGAAATAAGTGAAGGACAAACGATGAGTACTCTTTCGAAAAACGACGCGGATCAGCTCTGTATCAACACGATTCGCACCCTCTCCATGGACGGCGTGCAAGCGGCCAACTCGGGGCATCCGGGGACTCCCATGGCATTGGCCCCGGTGGGTTATGCCCTGTGGCAGCGGGTGCTGCGCTACGACCCGAGCAATCCGGTCTGGCCCAATCGCGACCGCTTCGTGTTGTCTGCGGGCCACGCATCCATGTTGATCTATTCACTGCTCCACCTTGCCGGGGTGAAAGCGGTCAATGACAAACTGGAGGTCTTGGACACTCTGGCGGTTCCCCTGGAGGATTTGAAGGGCTTTCGGCAGTTGGATACGCTTTGTCCCGGACATCCCGAATACCATTGGACCAGCGGAGTCGAGACGACAACCGGACCTCTGGGGCAGGGACTGGCCACGAGCGTGGGCATGGCCCTGGCAAGCCGATGGATGGCCGCCAATTACAATCGTCCCGGATTCGAGATGTTCGATTACGACACCTACTCGATCTGCGGAGATGGATGTCTGATGGAGGGCATCAGCGGGGAAGCGGCGTCTTTAGCCGGGCATCTGAAGCTCGCGAAGCTGTGTTGGATTTACGACAACAACCGCATCACCATCGAAGGCAAAACCGATCTGGCGTTTTCCGAGGACGTTCGGGCCCGGTTCGGGGCCTATGGCTGGCAGGTGATTCACGTGAAGGATGCCAACGACCTCGAGTCTTTTGAGAAGGCTCTGGCGACTTTCCGGGCGACTTCGGATCGGCCCACCCTGATCATCGTTGACAGCATCATTGGATACGGTGCGCCCAACAAACAGGATACTCATTCGGCTCACGGGGAACCGTTGGGCGAGGAGGAAATTCGTCTGGCCAAGCGCAGCTATGGATGGCCCGAGGATGCCAAATTCCTGATTCCCGACGGAGTTCTCGAGAATTTTCAGTCCGGAATCGGACAGCGCGGCAAAACCCTCCGGCAGGAGTGGGACGAGAAGTTGAAAGGATACCAGAAGGCACATCCCGACCTCGCGGATGCCCTGCAGCGCATGCAGAACGGCACGTTGCCGGATGGTTGGGAAACCTCCCTTCCGACCTTTCCGGCGGATGCCAAGGGGGTCGCCACCCGGGTGTCTTCAGGCAAGGTGTTGAACGCCGTTGCGCAGAAGGTTCCGTGGTTGATCGGTGGTTCCGCGGATCTGGCCCCTTCAACCAAAACATTCCTCACGTTCGAAGGCGCCGGGGAGGTCAAGCCCGGTCAGTTTGGCGGCAGGAACCTTCATTTCGGCGTGCGCGAACATGCGATGGCCGCCATTTTGAACGGATTGACGTTGAGCAAACTGCGGGCCTATGGCTCCGGATTCCTCATCTTCAGTGATTACGCACGGGGATCGATTCGCCTGGGTGCGCTGATGGGGATCCCGGTGATCCATGTATTCACCCATGATTCGATCGGAGTGGGCGAGGATGGTCCGACGCATCAACCGGTCGAGCAGCTGGCTTCGCTGCGGGCGTTGCCGGGGATGATTGTGCTGCGCCCCTGCGATGCCAACGAGGTGGTGGAGTCCTGGCGTGTGATCATGCAGTCCCGGAAACCGGCTGTGCTGGTCCTGACGCGGCAGAATCTCCCCACACTGGATCGCTCCGTATTCGCCCCGGCGTCCGGTCTGGCCAAGGGCGGCTATGTGTTGGCCGATGCCGCGGACGGCAAACCCGAAGTGTTGCTTCTGGCCACGGGGAGCGAGGTCTCCCTCTGTGTCAGTGCCCACGAGCAGCTCACCAAGGAAGGCGTGCGTTCGCGTGTGGTCAGCATGCCGTCCTGGGAGTTGTTCGGACAGCAGTCTCAGGAATATCGGGACAGCGTGCTGCCCCCGGGAATCACAGCCCGTGTGGCGGTTGAGCAGGGCTCGACGTTCGGCTGGGAACGTTTTGTCGGAATGACCGGCGAAGTGATTGGAATGACCAGCTTCGGTGCTTCCGCCCCGGCGGAACAGCTTCAGGTCAAGTTCGGGTTCACTCCGGAACGTGTCGTTGCCGCCGCCAAGGCGCAGCTGGCCCGCTGATCGGTTTTTCGGTGCGCTCAGCCCATTCGGGCGAGCGCACCGCCCGCCCGCCGGGGGGGCGTTCCTTCCCCCCAAAACCTCCCAAAGAGGATTCAGACCTTTGTTCGAAAAAGTGTCTCCGTACCCCTGCGTACCCACGAAACGCCGCCCCCTCCATCCCCGGCCCCGGATCGGCCCCGGCGCAATCCCTGCCTTTCGGGGGGTACAACCTTTTGTTGCACCTGCAACAAAAGGTTGCATGGGGTGCAACTGCCACAATTGGCGATTCCGGGTGAAAATGGGATTGCAATACTCTATTAAATGAATAGAGTATTGAAAGTTCAACCGTGATTCCAGTGGCGAAGTGATGTGATTGGAGGCGTTTGATTATATATGGAATCAATAGGGTAATGAAACTCACCAAACGAGGGGAATACGCGTTGCGGGCGCTGATTGATCTCGGCATTGCCGAGCAGTCGGGGCAACCCATCGTCCGGATCCGTGATCTGGCGGAGAAGCAGAACATTCCTGTCAAGTTTCTGGAGGCGATCCTGATCGACCTGAAGGAGGCCGGGTTCCTCGAGAGCAAACGCGGCAAGGTGGGGGGGTACCGATTGGCAAAACCCGCGGATACGATTTCGATCGGAGATGTGGTGCGAAAGATCGAAGGGCCGCTGGCACCCATCGGGTGTGTGAGCCAGTCGAGTTACGAGCGGTGTTCGTGTCCGGATGAGGCGCATTGCGGCCTGCGCATGGTGATGTTGGAGGTGCGAAACGCAATCGCACGCGTGCTGGATTCGCATACACTCGAGCAAACGGTTTCCGCGACCATTCGCAGGATGCGGGAGGATTCGGTGCCGGTGCCCTTCGAAGAGGTCCTGAGCGGCGTTGCGGCACCGGTTCGGGGGCGCAGGCGGAAAGGGGGGGCATGATCGCGTTTTGGTTGATGGCTGCCTTGTCCGTGTTCGGGGTGCGGGCGGTTGCCGGGCCTGTCGTGGTGCGGGTGGGGCATTTCCCGAATGTCACGCATGCGCAGGGAGTGGTGGGACATGCGTGGACACGCGAGGGGAAGGGCTGGTTTGAGGAACGCTTGGGAGCCGGAACGGAGGTTCGCTGGTTTGTTTACACGAGTGGTTCGAGCGCGATGGAGGCTGTGTTCGCGGGGTCCATCGACCTGGTGTACGTGGGGCCCAATCCGGCAATCAACGCCCACCTGCGGTCCAGGGGCGAGGAGGTCCGGATTGTTTCGGGTGCCTGCAGTGGCGGCGCGGCGTTGGTGGTGCAGGGCGGCGAGGGGGTTCGGAGCGACGCCGATTTCCGGGGGAAACGCATGGGCACTCCCCAGTTTGGAAATACGCAGGATGTGGCGGCCCGGGCGTGGCTGGGTTCCAAGGGCTTTCGAATCACGGTGACGGGAGGCGATGTCCTCGTGGTGCCGACGTCCACCGCCGATCAGTTTGCATTGTTCAAGAAGGGGGATCTGGATGCGGTGTGGGGTGTGGAGCCGCAGATCAGCCGATTGGTGTTGCATGCCGGGGCTCGAATTTATCTCGAGGAACGGGATCTCTGGCCGGAGACAGGGGGGCGGTATGTGACCGCCGAGCTGGTGAGCAGCATGCGATTTATCCGTGAGTCACCCGAGCTTCTGGAGCGTTGGCTCCTCGGGCATGTTGAGTTGACACGGTGGATCAATGGGAACACCGGGGAGGCGAAGCGGGTGTTTACCGAAGAGATGCGTGCGGAGACCGGACGCGGTTTTCCTGTGGAGCTTTTGGACGCGGCCTGGGGGCGCCTGGAGTTTACGCATGACCCGCTTCGGCGGGCGGTGGAAAGGGTTGCCGAGGATGCGCATCGGGTTGGTTTTCTGCGGACAGAACCCGATTTAAAAAGGCTTTTTGAACTGGAACCCCTGAACCGTGTGTTGCGCCGGTTGGAAATCAAGGAGGTGGAGCAATGAGCTTGGAAACAGAGAGCGGGATGGCGGAGACGTCGGCGCTGGAGGTGGAGTCCGTTTCGAAATCGTTTCGGGCGCGCCGAAAGACCATGCAGGCTTTGGACAATGTGAGCCTGAAGGTGCGGCGCGGGGAATTTGTCTGCCTGGTGGGGCCGAGCGGTTGTGGGAAATCAACGCTGCTGAACATCGTGGCGGGACTGGAGCGCCCGGATCAGGGCAATGTGCTGGCCGATGGCAAGCCGATTACCAGGGCCGGGGCGGATCGAATGATGATGTTTCAGGAATCGGCCCTTTTCCCGTGGCTCGACGTGTTGGGAAATGTGATGTTCGGATTGCGGCTGTGTGCGGGACTCAACGGGAAGAAACGGCGGGAAGTGGCGATGGATTACCTGAAGCTGGTGGGGCTGGAGCCGTTCATGCACGCCAACATTCACGAACTCTCCGGAGGCATGAAACAACGGGTGGCGCTGGCCCGGTCCCTCGCGCCCAACCCGAGAATGCTGCTGATGGACGAACCGTTTGCGGCGCTGGACGCCATGACCCGGGAACAGCTCTACGGGGACATTCAGGAAATCTGGTCTCAGCGGAAGAAGACCATTCTTTTTGTGACCCACAACGTGCGGGAAGCGGTTTGTCTGGGAGATCGGGTCGTGCTCTTTTCGCCGCACCCGGGTCGGATCCAGGAACAGTTCGAGATTGATCTGCCGCGTCCGCGGGACATCAACAGTGTGGATCTGGCGAAACATGCCACAACCATCATGCGGTCCCTCAAGCGGATCCTTCGTCCGGAACTTCAGGAGGTGGCCGAATGAAACGATCCCAAAACGCGATTCTCTTTTTTCTGTTTGTGACGGGAGTCTGGGAACTTTGCGCGCGGTTGGGCATGTGGTCTCCGGTGCTGTTTCCGTCGCCTGTGGAGATAGGGCGTTACCTCATTGAAAGCGTGCGGGACCGGACGCTGATTGAGGCGAGTTCCGTCACGCTCAAACGCTTGTTGATCGGTTACGCGGCTGGGTTGGTCGTGGGCGTGCCCCTGGGATTATTGACCGCTCGGTTCAAGTTTGTGCAGGACACCTTTGGCACGGCGGCACTGGGGCTGCAAACCCTGCCCAGTGTCTGCTGGGTGCCGCTGTCGCTCATCTGGTTTGGCCAGAGTGAATTTGCGATGATCTTCGTGGTGATCATGGGATCGGTCTGGTCCGTGAGTCTGGCGACTTCGGCGGGCGTACAAAGTGTGCCTCCAATTTTTGTGCGTGCTGCGCAGACGATGGGATCGGAGGGGCTGCACACCTGGATGCGTGTGATCCTGCCGGCGTCCCTGCCGTATATTGTCACCGGAATGAAACAGGGCTGGGCGTTCGCCTGGCGGTCGTTGATGGCGGCGGAGATTTATGTGACGGTGCTCACGGGGTTTGGTCTGGGGCACCTCCTGCATTACGGGCGGGAGCTGCAGGCGATGGATGCGGTGGTGGGCATCATGCTGGTGATCGTGGTGATCGGATTGTTGGCGGACAAGATCCTGTTCTCGCCGGTGGAGCGGTTCCTGCATCGGCGGTGGGGCACCGGGGAGGACTAGGAAGTTTTTCCTTTCGTCCGGCCCCGGGCTGTCACAGACTTTGTGCTCTAGAACCATGAAGTTATTTGATCTGTCGGAAGAAGTGGCCGTTGTGATCGGGGCAACGGGTGTGTTGGGCGGTGCCATTGCCGAGGGACTGGCTGCGGCGGGTGCCCGTGTTGCAGTGCTCGGACGAAACGCGGAGCGGGGTGGCGCGCGGGTTGCCCGGATCGAGAGTGCCGGAGGCAGGGCCCTGTTCGTGGCCGCCGACGCGACCGCGAAGGATGGGTTGGCCGCCGCGCATGCGAAGATTCTGGCGGAGCTAGGAGCGCCGACCATTCTGGTGAACGCGGCTGGAGGCAATGATCCCAAGGTGACGGTGACCCCCGACCGTCCTGTGGAAAAAATCGCCCTGGACGATTGGCGGGCGAACTTCGATCTGAATCTGGTGGGCGGCGTCCTGTTGCCGTGTCAGGAGTTTGGTCCCGGCATGTGCGAACGAAAGAAGGGGGCGATCATCAACATTGCCAGTGTCTCGGCGCACATTCCGCTTTCCCGGGTGGTGTCATATTCCGCTTCGAAAGCGGCCGTGCTCAGCCTGACGCAGTTCCTGGCGCGCGAATGGGCTCCCCGCAACGTGCGGGTGAACACGGTGACCCCGGGTTTTTTCCCTGGGGAACAAAACAGGGCGCTTTTGTTCAAGGAGGACGGAACTCCGACGGAACGGGGTCAGTCGATTTTCAACCACACGCCCATGGGCAGGTTTGGGGAGCCTTCCGAGTTGGTGGGGGCGGCGGTGTTTCTGGCAAGTGCGCGGGCGAGCGGGTTTGTCACGGGCATCGATATCCGTGTGGACGGCGGGTTCCTCTCGCAGACCATTTGAAGCGATATGATTTCACGAAGAGCCGGTGTTGAGGCGGGGTTGGGTGAGGTCGAGGTCGGGGAGGTCACGGTGCAGGCTTGTCCGGTGGAGGCGTATCGTGACCGGCGGGTGCTCCTGATCGTTCCCGATCAGACGCGGACCGCGCCCATTGGGACGGTGTTCAAGGCATTGCACCGGCAGATCGGGCCGGTGGCGCGGGCGGTGGATGTGCTGATCGCCCTGGGGACGCACCAACCGATGAGCGAACAGGCGATTTGCGAGCGCCTGGAGATTTCCGAAGGGGAACGCAGGACCACCTACGGCACGGTGCGGTTTTTCAACCATCGATGGAACGATCCTTCCGCACTGCGTCACATCGGAACCATTCCGGCGGACGAAATCAGCCGGCTCTCGGGCGGGTTGTTCGCCATGGATGTTCCGGTCGAGGTCAATCGGCTTTTGTTTGATTACGATCAGGTGATCATCGTGGGGCCGGTGTTTCCGCATGAGGTCGTGGGTTGTTCGGGTGGCAACAAGTATTTGTTTCCGGGTGTCAGCGGACCGCGTGTGCTGAATTTTTTTCACTGGCTGGGTGCGGTGGTGACCAATCCGTTGATCATCGGCAACAAATGGACCCCGGTGCGCAGGGTGGTGGACCGTGCCGCGTCGATGATCGACGTGCCCAAACTCTGTTTCTGCCTGGTGGTGGGCAGGGGGAATCGACTGGAGGGCCTGTATGCCGGGTTGCCCGAGGCGGCCTGGGACGCTGCGAGCGACCTTTCGCGGGAGCTGCACATTGTCGCGAAACCGAAACCGTTTCACACCATTCTGTCCCGCGCGCCGGAGATGTACGACGAGCTTTGGACCGGGGGCAAATGCATGTACAAACTCGAGCCGGTCCTGGCTGACGGCGGAGAGCTGATCATCTACGCGCCGCACATCGGGGAGGTTTGTGTGACCCATCGCGATGTGCTGCTTGAGGTGGGATATCACTGCCGTGATTATTTTCTGAAGCAATGGGATCGATTTAAGGATTATCCCTGGGGTGTGCTGGCGCATTCGACGCATGTTTACGGGTTGGGAACGTTCGAGAACGGGGTTGAAACCCCGCGGGCGCGCGTCACTCTGGCGACGGCGATTCCGGAATCGGTTTGCAGGCAGATCAATCTGGGGTATCGCGATCCGGCCAGCATTCGGATTGAGGACTTTGAGAACCGGGAAGAGCATGGGGTGTTGTATGTTCCCAAGGCCGGGGAGATGCTTTATCGGCTGGAACAACCGCCCGCCTGGGCGGCGGTGGGTTGAGGTTCTTCTTTGACTTGGGCCGGGGGCGGGGTTTTGAATGGGTCCCATGCTTCAGCCAAAAATGTCGGGGATTCTCGCGGCCTGCCTCTGGATGGGCTGCAGTCTGGTGGGGACGGTCCGGGCACCGCACGGAGCCGAGGTGCTGGGAGGGGCCAGCAAACCCGCTCCGCAGCTCACCCTCAACAATGTCGAGAACCAGTATAAACGGGTGCATCAGTTTGCCCTGAGGCTGGTCCTGCTCGGGCGATTCGACGAGGCGCGGGCGTTTCTGGCGGATTATGGGAACGGACATCCCGCGGATGCGGAATCGCCCTATCTCATGGGGTTGCTCGAGTGCCGGCTCGGGAATTTCGATGCAGCGGCCGACTGGATGCGCAAGGCGATCCGGCTCGGGTTGCCACCGGAGCGCGTGATCGCCGGTCCCCGGTCGATCGTGAACGCGGCGGCCGGGCATCCCTTTTTTCGACAGCTCCTGGCAGCCCAGGGAAATCGTCCGGTGCATGGGCCGTTGGTGGGGAATGTGAGCGATCGATCGGCTGCGTTCTGGTTTCGAACCGCCACGGCGTCCAGGGTCCAGGTGGAGGTCAGCCCGACTCCCGGATTCGAATCGGGCATTCGTTCCGATAGCGCTGTGACCGGTGAATCGACCGACTACACGGGTGTCGCGACGGTGTCCGGACTGGAACCGGCGACCCAGTATCACTACCGTGTCTGGGTCGATGGCACGCGGGTTTACGGAACGGGCGATCTGAGTTTTCGAACGTTTCCGGCGGCTGGTTCCCGGGCGCAGTTCCGGTTGGTGTTTGGGGGCGGGGCGGGGTATGTGCCGCCGAATGAACGGATGTGGGACACCATCCGTACGTTCGATCCGCTGCTTCTGCTCCTTCTCGGCGACAATGTGTACATTGACGATCCGGAGTCACCCGTGATGCAGCGGTACACGTATCAGCGGAGGCAATCGCGTCCCGAATGGCGGCGGCTGACGGCGCGTTCGGCGGTGTTCACGATCTGGGACGATCATGATTTTAGCACCAACGACAGCTGGGGGGGACCGGAGATTGATGTCCCGTTTTGGAAGAAGGACCATTCCTGGGAGATTTACCGGCAGAACTGGGCCAATCCGGGCTACGGAGGGGGAGCCTCGCAACCGGGCTGCTGGTACCGGTTCCAGGTGGCGGACGTCGATTTTGTCATGCTCGACTGTCGCTATTACCGGACCAATCCGAAGCTGGAGGAGCGTACGATGCTGGGGCCCGTTCAGCTCGCCTGGCTGAAGGAACAATTGCTCGGGTGCGGCGGCACGTTCAAGGTGATCTGCTCGTCGGTGCCATGGGATTTCCGGACGAAGGGCGACAGCCTGGACACGTGGAACGGGTATGCATCGGAGCGGGAGGAGATTTTCCGGTGGATTGAGGAGCATCGAATCGAGGGCGTGCTGTTGATGTCGGCCGACCGGCATCGGTCGGACGCCTGGCGGATGGACCGACCGCAGGGCTACGGATTTTACGAGTTCAACTCATCGCGTCTGACCAACCAGCACGTGCATCCGGAGATGACGGGTCACGGTGCAATCTTTTCGTACAACAAGAAACAGTCGTTCGGCCTGGTCGAATTCGATACCGGCGCATCGGATCCGACTGTCAAATACTCCGTGATCTCGATCGACGGAGAGCCTGTGCACACGGTCACCGTCAAACGCAGTGAACTTGGCATTAATTCACCTTGATAGCATGCCCATGCTTCACGACAACGGTCTGATCCCGGGTCTGAGACCGCGCAGGCACCCGGTTGACAACCGGCAATCCGGTGCGGTTGATTTTCAATTCGGGCGGTCGTTGGGGTTTATTGCAGAATACAGGATGGGAATGTTGTTGACAGAGGGGTAGATAGTATGATAAGTGCTCACCTAACAGGTGTGGAGTAGGGTTAAGTAGGAATAAAGTCGAGCGCACTCGGGCATGTGCGGGTGGGAGGTGGTCCCGACCGCAGCCAAAGCGTTCGCCCGATGATGCAGGGCGGGTGCGCTTGGAGAGTTTTACGGAATAGCGTTGATGACTGGATCATTCGAATCCAAGGCGGAGATCGCGTGCGTGAATCCATCGATTCGTCGATTGATTCATTCTGAGCCGGACTCCTATCTGGATGATCTCGTGGCTCTCGCCAGCCAGATTTGTGAAACTCCGATTGCAGTCATTTCAATGCTGGACGGCGATCGTATCTGGTTCAAGAGCCGTGTTGGTATTGCGATGATCATTGCTCCGATTGATCGATCCCTCTGCAAACAGGTCCTCTGCGGGAACGAACTGGTCGTGGTTCCCGACACGCATCTGCGCGAGGAGCTTCGCGGCCACCCTGTTTTTCACGGTTCCCACCCGATTCGCTTTTTTGCGGGACTGCCGCTCCGGGGATCGAGTGGCGATGTCTTCGGGGCATTTTGTTTGATGGATCATCAGCCGCGGGAAATCGCGGAGGAACAACGAAATGCACTTTGGCGATTCGCTCGACTGGCAGTCGAGAGGATTGAATGGTTGATTTCACAACAGCCTTCAGACACGGGACGAACCGCTCCGGAACACTTGGGCGGGTGCAGGGTGCAGAGTGCAGGGTGCAGGGTGCAGGGTGCAGGGTGCAGGGTGCAGGGTGCAGGGTGCAGGGTGCAGGGTGCAGGGTGCAGGGTGCAGGGTGCAGGGTGCAGGGTGCAGGGTGCAGGGTGCAGGGTGCAGGGGAATCCTC
>JAIPJX010000090.1 GCA_021733945.1 Verrucomicrobiota bacterium
CCTCTACCAGGCGATGAACCTGGCCTACGCCGATCGCGACTTCTACTACGGCGACCCCTATTTTCCACCCGAAGAACCGATCACCGGACTGCTCTCCAAAGACTACGCGGACAGCCGCCGCAAGCTGATCCATCCCACCCGGAACCAGCCGGACATCCAGCCCGGTGATCCGTACCCGTTTGAAGGCCGATCCAACCCATTCCTCCGCCAGCTCGAAAACTGGAGTCGCCCGGCCCGACCGATCCTCAGACGGCGCCGCGCCCAGGCACGACCTTTCATCGAGGGATTCCTGGCTGGCACCACCTCAATCCAGGCGGCCGACCAGTCAGGCTGGGTCGTCTCAATCACTCCAAGCGGCGGATGGATCCCCGCGTTCATCCCGGGCCGAACCGGAATCGGGATGAGCCAGAGAATGCAGAGCTTCGTGCTGAACGAGGGCGACAACCCGTTCAACGTGCTTGCACCGGGGAAACGACCCCGGGTCACGCTCACCCCGGCGATGGCGCTCAAGGGCGGCCAGCCCTTTCTCTCCTTCGCCGTCCAGGGTGGTGACACCCAGGATCAAAACCTCCTGCAGTTCTTCCTGAACGTCGTCGAGTTCGGAATGACCGTGCAGGAAGCAGCTGAGGCGGCCAACATCGCAAGCTACCAGATGCGCAGCTCATTTGACGCGCACGAGTCGCGACCCGGCCGGTTGACCCTCCACGAATCCGTTCCTCCCTGGGTGCGGAATGAACTCCGGCAAATGGGCTATCGCCTCGATTTTGATCTCCACACCTCCGGCCCCATCAATGCCATCTGGTTCGATCACGTCCACGGCACGCTCTGGGGAGGGTCGAGCGACCACAGCGATGACTACGGCATTGCGTGGTGATGCAGGGAAGATTGGAAATGTTTATCGGCACCGGACTTTAAGCTTCCAACAAACGTATTGCGGTGGCATCAAACGAACGATGCATGCACCCAATGTCCTCATGATCGGGACCGGCGAATACACCACCGGCTTTGTACACGGCGAAGCGAGCCGTTCGGACAAGAGCGCCGGGGTGGTGGCGTTGACCGTTTTCGACTTGAAACAACAGGGCCGCATCGGCCAGATCTTCATGGCGGGCACCCAGGGAACAAAGTTCCCGGCGATTCGCAGGCACCTGGAAGAGAAAATAGGCAATCGCTACCAGGGTTTGAAGGTTTCGTTTGAGAGCTTTCCGGAGGACACGGTCGAGCGGGATTCGCAGGCCTATCGTGGAGCGCTGGATCGAATGGAGTCCGGAGATGTCGTGATCATCTTCACTCCGGACGACTCGCATTTTCCATTGGCCATGGAAGCGGTGGCGCGGGGGTGCCACACACTGGTGGCAAAGCCGATCGTCAAGACGCTGGCCGATCATCTGGAACTGGCGGCAAAGGCGGATGCCCAAGAGGTTCTGGTCGCCATGGAAGTGCACAAGCGATGGGACCCGATCTATCTGGACGCACGGGATCGGATTCGCGATCTGGGAGAATTCAGCTATTTCAACGCTTACATGAGCCAGCCCAAGAGCCAGCTCGAAAGTTTCTCGGCATGGGCCGGCAAATCAAGCGACATCAGCTATTACCTCAACGCGCACCACATTGATTTTAATCTCTGGGCGGTCGACGGCAGGGCGCGGCCCAGATCGGTTACAGCCTGCGCGTCCACCGGTGCCGCCCGGCGGAAGGGAATCGACGCCGAAGACACCATCTCCCTGCTGACACAGTGGGAGAATCTGAGGGATGGCAGCCTCGCCACGGCCATCTACACCTCCTCCTGGATCGCTCCCCGCAGCGACGTTCATTCGCAGCAACGGTTTCACTTCATGGGTCAACTGGGAGAGGTGCAGGTGGACCAGGCCCATCGCGGATACCAACTGGCAACGGACACCAGCGGATTGAGTTCCCCCAACCCGCTTTTCATGAAATACACACCCGATCGGGCGGGGCGTTTTGCGGGCCAGAGCGGCTACGGGTATCAGAGCATCGCCGATTTCATCGCGGCGGCGACTTCCATCCGAAACCGGCAGAGCGTGCCCGGAGACTGGAAAAGCCGGCTGGCCGCGGTACACGAGACCATTCCCGTCACTGCGATCCTGGAAGCCGGTCGCCGGAGCCTGGATGCGGACAACCGCCCTGTCACCATCGAATGGGACAGCAGCGGGAGGCCCTGCGGACTTTCGATCCGCTGAAGACACCGGCTGTTAGGTCGCCCCTCGGAGAGGGAGTCTGAAAACCCTCATTCCATGGCTGGCACCGAAGCGACGGGGCTCCAGAGCTCGGGAACCAGCCCGGTTTGGCAGTTGCAGAAGCGGACCTCGTTACGTCGGCTCCTACTTTTCAGGAACGGCCTGAGGGTGTTCGATCCGAAAAGCGGGTTTGTTGCCGCCGCTCGGCTCCTCCACCTCATTGGTGGACGTTGCAGACTGCTCTCCCAGGAGGTGGGAGAAGGCATCGTAGATTTTTTTCAACTGCGGATTTTGATTCACCAACTGGAGGGTCGCCATGCTCCGTTCATAGTCCAGATCCGGCTCTTCATAACAGTCCATATGCACCTGATGCAGTCCGTTCTGATCCACCAGATCGACTTCGTAGCAGTGATACTGTTTTCCCTCCAAGGTCGGCATGGTTTTCTTGATGCTGTGGAACACCGCCGAATCCCTGTCGAAGACCCCCGTGTTGGCAGTGAGTTCGGGCTTCGGGCCGAACTGCAACGCGACAATCTTGTCGAGCTCAGCGGAATCAAGGTTCTGCACCACATCAAGCTGATTCGTCAATCCGGAGAACCCCGTGTTGTCCACAGGCTGATGAAGTGCCTCCGCGGCATCGCCAGAAATCCCCCCTTCCGTAAAATCCGTCACGCCCTCGCTTGGCCCAGGCTGGTTCTGCTGCTCAAAACTCTCCTGCGATCGGGTGTCCCACCAGATCCTCACCAGCGGCATGATGGTCGGAAGCACCGGAAAGATCAGCACCAGACCAAGAATATTCACGACAATGAAAATCCACAGGCTTCGTTTGCTCCACTTCCGTTTTCGCACTTTTGGTGCTGGCTCCGTCATTCAGGGTACATTCCAGACTCCCGAAGAATTGTTCAAGCCTAACCTCCCAACCAAAAACAACACGCGGGGATTTCAGAGCAGGCCCGCCACGCGACGGAAATGATAGCCGAGAATGGCCAGTTCGATGCCGGACCGAAACTGACGGGGCCTGCGAAGCAGGGTGCTCCAGAAGAAACGCCAATACGCCATGCGCCCTTGATACCAAACCCCGAGCAACCAGAACGATTTGAGGAACGCCCCCAGATCAGCCCGGGAAAGCCGAAAGCAGGGTCCGGCAGGACGATGGTGCTTGAGAAATGTCCGGACCCGCTGGTAATACGCCTTGGGTTCGTACAACTGCTTCATCAGATCGCGATACCCGTTCTGAAGAAATTCACGGCCGAGTCGGGTCTGAAAATTCAGCTCCGCCCGCGTGTTGTTGCCCGTGCTTCGCGCCTGCAAGCGCCCTTCGTGTCGCAGCCTTTTCCAAAGCCGGGTCTGCGGCAGCGCGGTCAGCAACCCAACCATGGCGGTGGCCACGCCGGACTTCTGGATGAACTCGAACTGCCGCTTGAAGATGTCGATCCCGTCACTGTCGAACCCGACGATGAATCCACCCATTACCTCCAGACCATGCTGCTGGAGGATCTTCACGGACCGCACCAGATCGCGGTTGCGGTTCTGAACCTTTCGGCATTCCTCAAGGGCTTCCTGGGACGGCGTCTCGATTCCGACAAAGACCTTGGCAAACCCGGCCTCCACCATCAACCGGCACAGCGGCGGATCGTCGGCAAGATTCACCGAAGCTTCGGTCAGGAATCCCATGCTCGCCCCGGACCGCCGGCGCCAGGCAATCAGTTCCCGCAGCAGGGCCCGGGTGCGCGTCTTGTTGCCGATGAAATTGTCGTCCACAATAAACACGCGATCGTTCCATCCCCGCTGCCGGAGCGCCTCCAATTCCCCAATCAGCTGCTCCGGCGTTTTCGTGCGCGGCACCCGGCCGTTCATGACAACGATATCGCAGAACTCACAGTCGAAGGGACAACCGCGGGAGAACTGCACGGCCATGGTCACATAGTTCCGAAGGTCCACCAGATCCCAGCGCGGGATCGGGGTCTGCCGGATGTCTGGCCAGGCAGACGCCCTGTAGACCGGCTGCAACCGGCCAGATTCCAGATCGTTCACCAGCTGCGGCATGATCCCTTCGGCTTCGCCCAGCACAAAATGCTGGATCGATGGAAATGCCTCGTGTCCTGTTGTGAACAAGGGACCACCGGCGATCACGGATTTGCCAAGGGCAACGCACCGGGCCACGACCTCATGAACCGATTCGGTGTGTACAATCATGGCTCCGATCATCACGTGATCCGCCCAGAGCAGATCCTCGTTCTCGAGCCGCGCGACGTTCAGATCGACCAATCGGAGATGCCAGGCCGAGGGAAGCATGGCCGCCACGGTGAGCAGGCCCAGGGGAGGAAACGCGGCCCGTTTGGAGACAAACCTCAAGACATGCTTAAAACTCCAAAACGTGTCCGGGGTCTGCGGACTGATCAGGAGGATGTTCATACAACCACCATTGCACCGAATCCCGACAGGCTGCAACGTACAGCCTGTCGAATGAATTCGCTGAACCAGTCTTGGCAAGCGCCGGTCTTTTCTTGCCACACCCAAAAGACCGGTCCACTGCGGAACAAGCCCGCCTACTGAGGAACAATTTTGTGGATCTTGCCGGTATTGCCGCGAAGGCTGCTGCTTCCGTTGGTCAACACGTAGATCTCACCTTCCGTATCCTGGCCGAACGCAACAATAAATTCCTTCACCAGACCCTTGGGATGCCCCACCAACTCCATCGGCTCGACCGTCCATTTGCCCTCTCCCGCACCCGCCGGCGACGCCATCAGGACCACTCCCTGGGCCACGACAAAATTCCTGGACCAATCCCCGTATACATATCTGCCGACGAGCGATGGAATCGCCTTGCCACGATAAACATACCCGCCGGTCACGCTGGTTCCGATTGCTTCCCGATCCCGTCGATGTCCCTTGAAATTCTTGTAAACCACGAGGGGATCGATCAAAGCTTCTCCCATCGCTCCGGTCTTCGGGGCCTCACTCAGCGGGTGAATGGAATCCTCCGGATTAAACCCCTCAGAACCCTCGCGCAACCGCCAGCCGAAATTGCCACCCTTCACAATCCGATTCAGCTCCTCGAACCGGTCCTGCCCCACTTCCACCGCGAACAAATCGTGATTCCCACCACGATCGAATGAAATGCCCCAGGGATTGCGGTGGCCGTACGAATAAATTTCCGGGCGCCCCTTGCCTCCGACGAACGGATTGTCGGACGGCACCGCATAGGGCTGCGCCTTGTCGACGTCAATCCGAAGGATCTTGCCCAACAATGTGCTCAAATCCTGGCCGTTGCCGTTCGGGCCATGCCCGGTGCCCGTGTCATTGCCAGCCCCCCCGTCCCCCACGCCGATGTAGAGGTAACCATCGGGACCAAACGCAAGCCGACCACAGTTGTGATTAAACTGCGGCTGGTCGATCTGCAGGACAATCCGCTCCGAGTCCGCATTCGCCCGGTTGACGTCGTCCGCCGATGTCGTGAATTCGGAAACTCGGGCGGTGTGATCCCAGCCTTCGGGGGCCCCTTCACGGAGCGGTGCACTGTAGTAGACGTAGAACTTGTGGTTCTGCTGAAACCTGGGATGCAACGCCATTCCCACCAATCCGCGCTCGTCGAATGCGCCGAGGTTGATCTTCGTCAACCGTTCCCGGAGATCCAGAAACGGCGTCTCGCTGCGCTTGCCATCCCGGTCGACCACATAAATCACCCCAACCTGATCCGCGATCAGGAAACGACCGGATCCGTCCTCGAGCGGAGACATGACGACGGGAGACACATATCCCTCGGAAAACAATTTGAGTCCTATTTCGGCAGCCCGAACCCGGCTCCCGGCAGTCGACAGAATCGACGCGCCGACCAACACTGCGATCATCGGCAGAAATCTCCGGATCGAACTTTTGACAATCAACATAACTGTTTTTTGATGAAGGACTGGGCTTGGGAACGGGATTTTCACGGGGCGGATTTTACCTGTCCGCGGTTTGAAAACAAGAGAGAAAGGTTCTTTCAACCATTTCTCCGGTCCGCCGTTCATTGGAAAACCGTGCCTCCGGCCTGAAGGATTTAATCGTGTTGGTGATCGATTTCCTTCGCGTGTTTCCAGGCGTGGATCACCTGGTCCAGAATCTCCTCCATGCCAACCCCGTGTTTGACCTGGGCAAAAACAAACGGTCCGTTCCCTCGCATTTTCAGCGCGTCGCGCTGCATCACGCCGAGGTCCGCCCCCACCGCCGGAGCCAGATCGGTTTTGTTGATCACCAGCAGATCGGATTGCGTGATTCCGGGACCTCCCTTGCGCGGGACCTTGTCACCGCCGGCCACATCGATCACATAGATGGTAAAATCCGCGAGTTCCCGACTGAAGTGCGCCGCCAGGTTGTCACCGCCTGATTCGATCAACAGGATGTCCGGTTGGAACTTCTGGTGCAATTCTTCCAGCGCGAGCAGGTTCGCGGAAACATCTTCGCGGATTGCCGCATGAGGACATCCCCCCGTTTCGACGGCTAGAATTCGTTCCGCATCCAACGCGTTGTGGCGGATGAGGAACTCGCCGTCCTCCTTCGTGAAAATGTCGTTCGTCACGGCCCCCAGCTTGAAGTTTTCACGCAGGCGAAGGCAAAGTTCCAGGAGCAAGGCGGTTTTGCCGCTTCCGACCGGACCGCCCACTCCAACCGTAAAAGCCCGGTTTGAAAAATCCCGGCTGAACGACGGTTCGCGCTCATGAAAATGCCCGGGATGATCCATCGGTTCATGCGTGTGCCCGTGAGATCCGTGATGGTGATGATGTTCGTGTGATGAATTCATAAGTCGTCGGGATGGTTTTCTAACAACGGTGTCAACTGCGGAACAGGCGCGAATACAGCCGATCCTGGTTTGCCTGCCAAAGATTTGCCAGCGGCGCGGTTTCGGCGAGATCTTTCAGCGAAAGATCCTCGCAGCGATGGAGAATTTCTTCGGCCCGCTTTCCCATGATGTTTTGAAGAATCTGGCCCTCCATCGGTCCGCTGATCCCCAACCGAACTGCCGCGGCAATGAGACTCCGAAGATTCATAAACTGGAGCATCCGCAAAGCAGCACGTTTTTCAATTCCGAGTCCGGCGACCGTAGCCCCGAAGACCGGTGAGAAGTGTCCGCAATAGGAAGTCCCACTGCTGTCCCTCAGGTCCTTCAAGGTCCACGCCGGTGGCCGTGCCTTTCCGCAGGCACTCCCGTTGGGGTTCCGCGCCGTCGTTTCCGGGATCGAACCAATGCGCGGATCGAGCGTCCCGTCCCCGGAGGGGATGATCCCTGAAGGATCGGGTTTAAATATCTTGTCGATGGCTGCGATCCACGCGCGCCCCTGCAATCGGCTTGCACGATTGGCAACATGATTGGTATTGAACGCGTCGCATTGGGCGTCGAGCTCGTGCAATCGCGACGGTTCCTGGTGCGCGGTGCTGACAAACGGAAATGAAGCGTAAGCCCACTGGTTGAGGCTGGATTCAAGAAACCCCTCGAATTCGCTGCGGTTTCGGACTTCTCCGTGTTTCCAAGCCGCTTCCAAGCCTCCCGAATGAGCGAAGCCCCCCGTCGGAAACGCGGTGTCAATCAACTGCCAGACAGTCCATTCGGACGGCGGTTCCCTGAACACTGGATCGTGATCGCCCTGCGGCATGCAACGTGGATGCGTTCGATCTGAGGGTTGAAGGCAATTGGACTAAAACAGATGGTATCGCTGGGCCAGCGCCAGCTGGCGGGCCGGTTCACAGGCGAGCAATTCACCATCCGCACGCACCTCATAGGTTTCCGGATCAACGGTGAGTTTCGGCATGGCGTCGTTGCCTTTCATGTCCTTCTTCCCAAGCTCCCGGCAGCCCCGCACCGCCTCGATTCTCTTGGACAGGCGGTAACCCTCAGCCACGGCATGTTCCTGGCAGGCACGACTGACAAACGCCAGCGAGAACGTCCCGGGGGCCCTGCCAAAACCGCCAAACATCGGGCGCATAAAAACCGGCTGAGGAGTGGGAATGGATGCGTTCGGGTCGCCCATCTGGGCCCACGCAATGAATCCCCCCTTGATCACCATCTCAGGTTTCGTTCCGAAAAACGCGGGCCTCCAGAGAACCAAATCGGCGAGCTTCCCCACTTCCACCGAACCCACGCAGTGGGCCACCCCGTGGGACAGGGCGGGATTGATGGTGTATTTGGCAATGTACCGTTTGATGCGCACATTGTCGTTGTCGCCCCGCTCTGAGGGCAACGCTCCCCGCTGTCGCTTCATCTTGTCGGCAGTCTGCCAGGTGCGCGTGATGACCTCGCCAATCCGCCCCATCGCCTGGCTGTCGCTGCTCATCATGCTGATGGCACCCAGATCGTGGAGAATATCCTCGGCGGCGATGGTTTCTCCACGAATCCGGCTTTCGGCGAAAGCCACGTCTTCGGGAAGGTTCGCGTCCAGATGGTGGCAGACCATGAGCATGTCCAGATGCTCGTCGATCGTATTCACCGTGTAAGGCCGGGTCGGGTTCGTGGAACTTGGCAGCACGTTGGGTTCGCCGCAAATCCGGAGAATGTCCGGGGCATGCCCCCCGCCGGCACCTTCGGAATGATAGGTATGGATCGTGCGCCCTCCGATCGCGGCGATGGTGGCCTCAACGAAACCCGATTCGTTGAGTGTATCCGTGTGGATGGTGACCTGGACGTCGTGTTCATCGGCGACACGAAGGCAACAATCGATGGCCGCGGGGGTTGTTCCCCAGTCTTCGTGGAGTTTCAGACCGATTGCTCCGCCGAGAATCTGCTCCGAAAGCCCCTCCGGCATCGCTGTGTTGCCCTTGCCGGTGAATCCGAAGTTCAGGGGCAGATCATCCGTCGCCTGCAGCATTGCCTGAATGTGGAAGGCACCCGGAGTGCAGGTGGTGGCGCAGGTGCCGGTAGCCGGTCCGGTGCCCCCGCCGATCATCGTCGTGAGTCCGGCGGCGACCGCTTCGTGAGCCTGTTGCGGGCAGATGAAATGAATGTGCGCATCCAGCCCCCCGGCGGTGAGGATGAGGCCCTCGCCGGCGATGACCTCGGTGGTGACCCCGACGATCATTCCCGGAGTGACCCCCGCCATGACATCGGGGTTCCCCGCTTTGCCGATCCCGCTGATACGTCCGTTCTTGATTCCGAGGTCGGCCTTGAAAATCCCGGTATAATCAATCACCAGTGCATTTGTGATGACGCAATCGAGTGCTTCCTTCTGGCCAACACCCGCAGCCTGCCCCATGCCTTCGCGAATGACCTTGCCACCCCCGAATTTGCATTCATCCCCGTAAACCGTGTAGTCCTTTTCAACCTCCAGCACGAGCGAAGTGTCTCCAAGTCGGACTTTATCGCCCGTGGTGGGGCCAAACATATCGGCGTAGTGCCGACGCTTCATTCGATGAGGCATGAGAAAATCCTGAATGGTTTCTGTTTAGGGTTCGTTCGCAAAATCACGCTCGTTCACGCGCTCCATGGCCTGGGCGCGACCGGAATCCGAAACCGGTCCATCGGCAAGGTTGTTCCCTCCGCGGATGATTCTGTTTCCAGCGATCTCGACCAGCCCCACCGTTTTCGTTTCTCCGGGTTCAAACCGAACCGCCGTCCCGGCCGGAATGTCCAGACGCCGGCCGTATGCGGCCGCACGGTCAAACCGAAGCGATGCGTTGGTCTCGATAAAATGATAATGACTGCCCACCTGAACCGGTCGGTCGCCCAGATTGGTCACGGCGATCTGAATCCTCTCGCGTCCGGCATTCAGGGTAATCTCGCCTTCGAGCGGCGTGCATTGCCCGGGTTCAAACGCGGACTCGGCAGAAGCCTGAAACACCTTGAGATCGGGTTCGGGAAGGAAACTGCCGTATAGCGCCAGTTTCAGGTCGCCGTCAGCGGCCGAGATCGGATGATGCACGGTCACCAGCTTGGTTCCGTCCGGGAACGTGCCTTCCACCTGCACCTCGGAAATCAATTCGGGAACTCCCGCCATGACCTGATTGCGTCCGAGGAACCGTCGCCCCAGATTCATGAGATCCGCCACGGCGCGACCGTCGCGGATGAATTCCAGAAGCTGCGTCGCGATCAGACCGACCGCTTCGGGGTGGTTGAGTCGAAGCCCGCGGGCAAGTCGTTTTTGGGCCAGGAACCCGACGTTGTGCAGGGTCAGCTTCTCAATTTCTCTGGGAGATAGGTGCATGATTTGAGAACCGTTGGTTTTGTCGTGCGATCCACGCTGATGTTACCATTTTCGAGCCCACGGATTGTCTCCGAGCATATCGGGAACAAAGGCCAGGTGCTGCCGGACAGTTTCCGAAACCGCCTCCATGTGTTCACCGGCAATGCGCACGAGAATCCCGCCTTTCACGGGACTGCCGCTGAGCACGAGCGAAGATCGGGGTGTTACCGGTTCCTGCTCCAGGCTATTCAGTATCTGCTGCACCGGTTCGATGAGCTGCGGACCGATCAATAGAACCGTGGCCAGGCAGTTGAAACGCCCCATTCGAAGGGGAGCATTCAGGGGACCATGGGCGGAATCCAGCAGGAGCGAGTCCAGCACCACCGTTTCGAATTCGGGGGACTGCTGACTCCCTGCTTCGTCCGCCGTGCGACCCCGAAGAATCTCGATGCGGCTTTGGTACTTCGCAAAGGCCCATCGTTCCCCGCGCGCCGCGCGGCCGGAGGAGAACCAGTCGACCAATACCAATCCCGAGTCCGGTGCCAGGGTGAACTGCTGATTTTGGAGGTAGTGGGACCCTGCAAATGCCTGCACGGGATCGGGTGCACAAACCAACAACGATCCCCTCCCCAGGACGGCCCGTGTGACGTGTTCGCACGGCAGGCCGTTCGGATTGCGATAAACTTTCGTGGAGGATTGCGATCCCACGAAACACCGGGCGCCGGCACCGATTCGCACGTCAAAACAAATCTTGTCACCCGCGACCAAGCCACCCCCAAAGCTCGCAAGGAACCCCCAGGCACTCACCCCGCGCTGGCGGGGAGTCAGGAGTTTGAGCGGGCTTGAGGCAAGAGCAGCCACGACAGTGCTTTGGCCATCGACGAGATCGACCTCCAGACAGCCGAATCCCGGAGCCACCGCCAGATTGGACAGGTGGGAACAGGATCGGCTTTCAACGGCTGGCTCCTCCCATCCAGCCTCCGGCATCTCCGGCAAAACCGGATGCGGCGCATCACACGGTGAGATGCTCTTTAACAATTTCGTCATTCAAATGGGCAATGGGACCCTCGGCAACAATGGCACCCCGGTCCATGATGTAGAAACTGTCACCGACTTCCAGGCAAAAATCCAGATACTGCTCCACGAGCAGGATGCTGATCCTGCCTTCCTTCTTGATCTTCAACAAGGTTTCCCCGATGAGATCAATGATATTTGGCTGGATGCCTTCCGTGGGTTCGTCCAGCACCAGAATCTTCGGATCGGTCAGGATCGCGCGGGCAATTGCCAGCTGCTGCTGCTGTCCACCGCTCAACACTCCGCCCTTGCGTTGGAGCATCTCCTTCAGGACGGGGAAAAGTTCCAGAACCCGATCCAGATGTCCGCCGCCTCTGGTTCCGTGAACCACCAGACTCAGATTGAGATTCTCCCAAACGGTTAAATGCGGAAAAATATCACGACCCTGCGGGACGTATCCAATTCCCAGACGGGCGCGTTGATCGGGTTTGAGGTGACCGATCGGCTTCCCGTCGAGCGTGAGCGTGCCGCTTTCCCCCCTCACCAATCCGACGATCGATTTCAGAGTCGTTGTTTTCCCGACACCGTTGCGGCCCATGAGGCAGACCAGACTCCGTTCGGGCACAGTGAGATTGACACCCCGGAGAATCCTGGAGCCATCGTACGACACGGAAAGGTTGGTGAGCGTCAGCATGACAGGGGTTGTTTGTCGCGTTTCTTGCGGCCGAGGTAGACTTCCTTGACACGTTCATCGTTTTGGACCTGATCCACCGTGCCTTCGCAAAGAACATTGCCCTGATGCAGGACGGTCACCTTGCGGGCCAACTGCCGTACAAAGGTCATGTCGTGTTCGATCACAAGAATGCTGTGCCTGCCTTCCAGACTCAGGAGCAGCTCACCTGTTTTGTGCGTTTCCTCGTCGGTCATGCCAGCCGCAGGTTCGTCCACGAGCAGGAGCTTTGGGTCCTGGGCCAGCAACATTCCGATTTCAAGCCACTGCTTCTGGCCGTGACTGAGGGCGCCGGCCTTCCACCCCGCCCGGCTCTCGAGCCCAACCGTCGCCAACACCTCGTGAATCCGACGGCGTTCCTGCTCGCTCGTGCGATGAACAAGCGACGCAAACACACCGCGGGCTCCCTTCAGCGACAACAAAACGTTCTCAAACACCGTATGAAAAACATAAACCGACGGAGTCTGAAACTTGCGTCCAATGCCCATCCGATTGATCTGATACTCGCTTGAATTCGTCAAATCGGTTTTCGATTCGAATTCGATCCGGCCGGTGTCCGGACGCGTGCGGCCGGTGATCAAATCCAACATGGTGCTTTTACCCGCACCGTTGGGACCGATCACCACACGCAACTCACCCGGATCCATGTAAAAATTCAGATCCGAAATGGCCTTGTAGCCTTCGAACGTTTTGTTGACCCCCTCCAGAGCCAGAATGAAGATTCGCTGAGACACAGGTTATTTGGGATTGACCAACGGTTCCTCTTGAGCCGGCGTTGCAAGCGTATCGCAGTCCCCCTCCCCGTCACGGGGTTTGAAACGACGCCGTAGAAATGTTCGCAGGTGCGCCGCGAGTCCCACGATCCCTTTGGGCAGGAAAATGGTCACGAGCACAAAGAGGGTGCCCAGAATGAGAAGCCACATGTCCGGATACGCGCGGGTCGCCCAGCTTTTCAACGCGTTGACACCAATCGCGCCGATCACCGGACCAATCAGGGTGCCACGCCCCCCGACCGCCACCCAGACCACGGCTTCGAGAGATTTCTCCGGTGCCATTTCACTCGGATTGATGATCCCGACCTGGGGCGCATACAGAACGCCTCCCAGCGATGCGATGAGTGCGCTCACGACAAACGCAAACAACTTGTAGTTCGCCGCCGCGTACCCGCTGAACAGCACCCTGTTTTCGCTGTCACGAATCGCCCGCTGGACCAGGCCGAACTTCGTTCGACTGAGCCAGCGGCATCCGGTGTAAACCAGTACAAGAGCCAGCGCCGTCGCCATAAAAAGGCCCCGCTGGGTGGCTGGCGAGCGGAGATCGTGGCCGAGCACAAACTTGAAGTCCGTGAACCCGTTGTTCCCTCCGAGCAACAAACTGTTTCGAAAGAAGAGCAGACAGGCCCCATAGGTGAGAGCCTGGGTTAGAATCGAGAAATAGACTCCCCGGATGCGGGATCGAAAGGCCAGATAACCAAACACCAACGCCAGCAAACCGGGAATCAGGCAGGCCATCGACATCGCGAAGGGAAAACTCGAAAACGGGCGCCAGAATGCAGGCAGTTCACTCCATCCCAGGAACACCAGAAAATCCGGGATGGGCTTGTGATATTGGCCCAGATCGCCAATCATGCGCATGAGGTACATGCCCATCATGTAACCACCCAGACTGAAGAACAACGCCTGCCCCAGACTGAGAAGCCCCGTGTAACCCCACAGGAAATCAACACTGATCGCCAGGATCGCGTAACACAGATACTTGCCGTACAGATTGATCGTGAAGTCGCTCACGTGAAAGGCAAAGCCCGGTTCGGTAAACACGTTGAGACACGGAATCACAACCAGAAGGACAAATGCCGTGACGGCCGCCGTCCGCAGTTCCCAACTCTTCATAGCGCGTTGCATGTCGTTTAATCCAGCGAACGATTTCGGACCGCGAACAATCCACCGGGTTTCCACTGTAAAAACAGGATGATGGCAACCAGGACAACGATCTTGCCAGTGACCGGAGAACCCGTGACCTGCTGCAGGATTTGATCCGCTGTGCCGATCCCAATGGCCGAACACACCGTTCCAACGATGCTGCCCACCCCGCCGACGACCACGGTCATGAAGCTGTCCACGATATAACTCTGACCCAGGCTGGGTCCCACGTTTCCGATCTGCGAGAGGAACGCCCCGGCCAGACCGGCCAGTCCTGATCCCAGCGCGAAGGTCAGCATGTTCACGCGATTGGTTCGTACTCCGATGCATGCAGCCATGTCACGGTTCTGCATCACCGATCGAATCAGCAGACCGAGGGGCGTTTTTGTGAGAAGCAGCCAGGTGCCAATCACGATCAGAACGGCGAACGCGACCACGAATATCCGGTTGTATCCGAAAATAATGTCGTCCACGCTGAAGTGCCCCAGCAGCCAGGACGGGGAGTTCACCTGAACATTGTTTGCTCCGAATACCATCCTGAAACACTGTTGCATCACCAGCGAGACCCCCCAGGTGGCCAGGAGCGACTCCAGGGGCCTTCGATAGAGAAACTGGATCACTGCGCGTTCGATCAGAATGCCCGCCAGCGCTGCCATCAGGAAGCTCAGAGGGATCGCAAAAAGAAAGTAACTTTCATAAAGGGCACCCGAAGCATTCAGTCCGGGGAGCTGGAGACCAAAGGAAATCGGATTTCCTCCCCAGTTGATCGGGAGAATGATTGAAAATCCAAATCCTGCCCCGAACAGATTCTGCACCACATAGCAGGTATAGGCTCCAACCGCGATCATTTCGCCGTGCGCCATGTTGATGATGCCCATGAGCCCAAAGGTAATGGCCAGACCCAGTGCCACAATCAGGAGAATCGATCCCAGGCTCACCCCGCGAAAGATGGTTCCGACGAAATTAATCCAGCTGATGTGCGCCTCGATGATGCTGACAGCACGGAGGGCTGCCTGGACAACACCCGGATCCGCCTCCTGGTTCGACGCCAGCTTTTTGAGAGCTTCGAGACAGCCGATCGATTTCATCGATTCCAGGGATCGCACCGCCTCCCGTTGAATCTCCGGATCGGAACTCCCAAGCTGAAGCAGGGCAAGGGCCTCGTGGATCGCCTGCCTGACTTCCGGGTGCGCTTCCTTCGCCAACTTCGTCCTGAGCAATGGGATGTTGTCGGGGGACTGGGAGTTGCCCAACTTCAGGACCGCCGAGCGGCGGGCGTCCGGATCCACTGCGGAAAGCGAGAGCAGATCAATCCCCAGCTGCAAAACCTTCCTCAGCGATCCATCGGTATCGACCGGGGCAACCTCGGTAACATCAAATCTCCGAGGTTGTCCGTCCTCCGCCTTGATTCGTTCCCCTGTGGCAATCAACGTGGCTCCCACCATTCCCTCGGCATCTTCCTCCTCCCCCAGGAGCGCAGGCACACTGCGATTCTCCGAATCTTCATACAAAAACACACGATCCCGCGGCCACGCGCTGAACACTTCACGAACGGTCTGGGAACCGGTTTCACCCAGTCCGAGCAGCATTGCTTCCCTTGCCGTTTCCTCCGCCAGAATCGCCTCAACGAGCTTCGCGCGAATTTCCGACTCCCTGGGCGAAAGCTCAGCCCCCCCTGCCCGAGAGCACCACAGACCAACAGCTGCGATCAAGATGATGAGCTTAAGGTTCATTTTATGAGGATGGGAGACGGAGGACTGGACCTCCGTCTCCCTGTGTCCACTGTACTTCGTTTGCAGTCAGTCGACATCTTCCCGGGAGTCCGTTCGGAGCAGGAGGTCTCCACCGAACAATCCCCCGGGTATCGATGTCTGGACAGTGTGATCTAGTGGCCCTTTGCAGTGAGTTTTTTATCCAGGTCGTCGAGAATAAACGGCTCCCCAACCACGTTCGGGAATTCCTTCAGGATTTTGAACTGGCCGTTCGCCCGAGTTTCCCCGATATACACGTTCTTCGTGGTATGATGATTCTTCTGCATCGTGGTCTCACCGCCCGGTCCGTCGAAGGTGATCTTTCCGGATTCAAGAACCGTCCGGACTTTGTCCACATCAAACGTACCGGCCTTCTCGACCGCTGATTTCCACAGGTTCACTCCGTTGTATGAAAGCACCATCGGGCTGTCCATGGCGCGTTTTTGTTTCACCACACCAGGATACTGTTGTTTCTTGAGCCAGGAGTTCCAACGCCCCAGGAAGCTCTTGTTGTTGGGGGATTTGATGGACATGAAATACGTCCAGCAACCGAGTTCCCCGACGAGATCCTTGGTGGGAAGGCTCCGGAGTTCGTCTTCCGCAAGGCTGAACGATACAACCGGGCAGTCTGCCGAGCTTAAACCAGCCGCCGCGATCTCCTTGAAGAACGGCACGTTGGAATCCCCGTTGATCGTGTTGAGGACGCAGGCATCCCCGCTGGCCGCAAACTGTTTGATTTCCGCTACAATCTGCTGGTAGTCGGTATGACTGAATGGCGTGTATTTTCCGGCGGAAATAACCTTGCCATCAGAATCCTTCCGGAGCCCCCCGCCAATATTCTCCAACGGGATTCCATGCAGCAACAGATACTTGTAAAGGATCAGGTTTGTGGTCTGCGGATACACATAATCCGTCCCGATCAGGTAGAATTTCTTCTTTCCCTGGGCCAGCAGATAATCAACGGCGGGCGTTGCCTGCTGGTTCACGGCTTCGGCGGTGTAGAAGATATTTCTGGATAATTCCTCCCCCTCGTATTGCACCGGATAAAAGAGGAGTCCGTTGTCCTTCTCGAAGACCGGCAGAACGGATTTTCGGCTGACGGATGTCCAGCAGCCGAATACGACAGCCACCTTGTCCTGCTCAAGCAGTTGTTTGGCTTTCTCCGCGAAGAGCGGCCAGTTCGAAGCGCCATCGACGACAACGGGCTCAATCATGTACGATTGGCCACCGGCCTTGATTCCCCCCGCCGCATTGATCTCGTCAAAGGCGAAGAGAAGCACATCACGGAGCGAGGTTTCGCTGATAGCCATGGTTCCGCTCAGCGAATGCAGGACCCCGACTTTAACGGTAGCGGCCTGAACGGTCTGACCCAACAGAAGGCATGCGGCAGCAAAACCGCACATGATTTTCATGATACTCGATTTCATAGTTAACTATTCTTTTTCGAAGTTCTTGTTTTTTTTGAGTTTTGAGTTGTTGTTTTGAGGACTGGACTAAAACAGGTAACTGACTCCGGCACCGACCAGGAAGCGATCATCCTCCCCGTCAAACCCACCCTTGTAGGTCGTACGATCGTAGCGGATTTCAGGTTGAATCTTGATGCTGGGCACCGGTTTCAGGTTGAGTGTCAACGCTACGCTGGAAATGTTTCCTGCGGCGTCGGTCGAGGTGATGGCGCTGCCCGGTCGCCCGGGAAGCGTGATCCCCTTCAAGCCTCCACCGTCCCCATCATCCAGGTATTCAGCCCGGAGCGCCATGCCGACCTTGGGGCTGAAGTCGTATCCGAACCAACCGCCGACGGACCACAGATCAGCCGATCCTCCACCGGTGAAATCGAAGTTGAAAAAGTCCAGCTCCAACCCGCCGACAGCCTTCTCCGAGATCTGATAGCCTGCCAGGACGGATCCGCCCTTGACTTCCAACCCCGGGTTTTCCTGCCCCCCGAACCCGATGAGATTGAACCACGCCGCGGCGGACGGTTTAAACCCAAGACTTCCAATCACAGTCTTCTCTTCGTTTCTGTCCACCGGCCCGGCATACATCCCGTTCTGAACCCGGACCTTTGCCTCAAGCCAGTCCGTGAACGTATACCCGAGTTGGACTCCCGCCGAAGGTCCGTTACCGGTGACGAACCACTGGAATCCCTGGGAGAAATTGGAATTCGCAGCACCCCCGTCTCCTGACTCATAGTTTAGAAGGGAGATGAGCTGGCCCGCCTTGATGTTCAATCCGGTTCCAATCGGGGCATTCAATTCGATGTAGGCTTCACGAACCGCCTCGAATCCCGATGAGGGACTTCCCGTGTTCAGTACGGAAGAATCTTCCCCCCAGATGAGGGACAGTTTGTACGCGGCATCCCACGCGTCTCCACTGCGTTCGACCGCGGGGTTTGCAAGAGTGACCTTGACCTTGTTGAGAGAAAATGAATTGTGGGTTGTGTTCCAAAGATAACCATCCGATGCACGGTCGGAAGGTTCGCTCGTGTTGTAGAAATAGGAGGCCTGCACGAAACCGCTGAGCGTCGTTTCCGAAAGCACCTTCAGGGAATTCGGCGCGCTTCCGCTGGGCAGCAAACCCTCTTTTCTGGCAACGCTCTCGAGTGCGTCCAGGCGAGTTCTGAGGTCCTTGTTTTCCTGTTCCAGTCGATCGACTTTGCCCGAATCCACTCCCTGCGCCTGAACACCTCCCGGCGACCCGAGAGAGAGCAGTGCGCCCCCCAGACAAGCTCCGACGCCAAGCTGCGCCAAAACGCTTCGATTGACAGTTGTTTTTCTGTTTTTGGTTCTCATTGATGATAGGTTGTTTCGTTTCTAAAGGTCCCGGTTTGAGGTCCCGAGTCCATAGCACCTGAAACACCAACACCGCAGGGCACCCGTTTTTCAGCGATGAATAGTTAAATCGGTTATCGTGAAAGAAATTCACACTCACCTCGGCGGGCAATGATCTGAGCAACTCGACGAATGGCGAACTTGGCGGCACGGCGGCTGAAGATGCCGTGGAATTCCTCCCCATGCCGTGCCAACCCAAGCGGGAAGCCGGGATGGATGCAGCAAAAGAATCATCGTGACCAAATCGCTACAGACCGCTGGGCGTTTTCTCACTGTCCAACTCCATTCCCTGAGACCAACTGCTCCAGGCGGGCACGGATTCGCTCAGCATCGCCGCGCAAAACCACAGGGGAAAGCGTTGATCTCTGAACCATCAGACCGGGGTTTGTTCCACCTTGGGATCCCACCGCATCGCCAGCGCTGCATCGACTTTGGACCAGGAGAGAGGCAGTCGGCGGGCGCACCACACTTCCATTTGTTCAAGGGATTCGGAAGGCCGCGGCAGTCTGTCTGGAACGAATGTCTGCCTCGCGGCTGGAGCAGTGGAACCCGAATCGGGATCGCCTCATTTTTTCAACGGAACGTAAGGGAAGGATCGTGTTGATTTTTGCAGGGTATGGGCAAAGCGGCGTCGGCGCTGCACTCTGCCGCGCGCACTCCAAAACACCGTCGTTCTTTCGACTCCATGCCTTGGAATCCATCCCCATTGCAGACACCAATTTCCTGGCTCGCCCACACCCGTCGCACTGTGGAGTGCGGCGGCAGAGCGCAGTGCCGACGCCGCTTTGGTCCTGCCCGAAGAGGCACACCCAGTCACTCCAATCAGGAGATGGGTTTTCATCGCATTGGGAAACCACCGCATCGGCGCCGCGCAGGGATTCACATTCGCTTGACAACCGGGCTGCCAGGGCTTGTTCTCAATCCATGTACAACCTTCGATTCAGTGGACGGCAGCGAGCCGTCGCAGCCGTCCTGATCAGCTGGGCGGCGACCACCGGCATCCTTCCCGCAACCGGTGCCGAACCTTCCTGGCCGCAGTTTCGGGGTGCCGATTCAACAGGAGTCATCGAAGGCACCCACCTTCCCGACCACTGGACCGAAAGCCACAACATTGCCTGGAAATCCGAAGTCCCCGGTGTCGGCTGGTCCTCCCCGGTCGGCTGGGGCAGCAGGGTATTCCTGACGACCGTCGTTAAGGAGGGCGAACTGGAACAACCCAAGAAGGGGCTTTATTTTGGCGGAGACCGACCCGAGCCTTCCAAGGATCGCCATGTCTACAAGGTGCTGGCATTCGACGCGCAATCCGGAAGCAAACTCTGGGAAAAGGATGTGCATCAGGGACCACCCACCACCTCGATTCACCTGAAGAACACTTACGCGTCCGAAACCCCGGTGACCGACGGATCGCGTGTC
This sequence comes from Verrucomicrobiota bacterium, assembly GCA_021733945.1. Classification (GTDB taxonomy): domain Bacteria; phylum Verrucomicrobiota; class Verrucomicrobiia; order Limisphaerales; family SIBE01; genus JAIPJX01. The sequence continues at coordinate 20,007 of JAIPJX010000090.1, forward strand.
TATGCGTATTTCGGGAACCTGGGACTGTTCTGTCTGGACATGGACGGCAGGGAGCTCTGGAACAAACGATTTGAACCGAACCCCACGCGTTATGGCTGGGGCACGGCGGCCTCACCCATTCTTCACAAGGGCAGGCTCTACATCGTGAACGACAACGACAAGGATTCGTATCTGACGACCCTCGACTCGAGCACGGGGCAGGAGATCTGGCGAATCAAGCGGGATGAACCCAGCAATTGGGCCACTCCGTACATTTGGGAACATGATCAGCGGACCGAACTGATCACGCCGGGCCGCAACAAGGTCCGTTCCTACGATCTGGATGGCAAACCGCTCTGGCAACTGGGAGGCATGTCATCCATCGTCATTCCAACTCCGTTCGCCAAGCACGGCCTGTTGTATGTGACCTCGGGTTACGTGGGAGACAAGATTCGCCCGCTGTTCGCCATCCGCCCGGGTGCCTCGGGCGACATCTCCCTGACGGAAGACGAAACCTCCAATGCATTTGTGGCCTGGTATCAAGTCCGGGGTGGCCCCTACAATCCCTCGCCCCTGGTGTATGGCGATTACCTCTATGTGCTGTACGACCGGGGCCTGCTGAGCTGCTACGAAGCCAGGACCGGCAAGCTGATCTACGACCGCGAACGCCTGAACACGGGCGGCACTTCGGCGTTCACAGCGTCCCCCTGGGCTCACGGGGGAAAAATCTTCTGCCTCAGCGAAGACGGTGAGACGTTTGTGGTGCAGTCGGGTCCGACCTACCAACTCCTCGGAACGAATCCGCTCAACGAAATGTCCATGGCGACACCCGCCATTCTGGGCGACACTCTCATCATCCGAACCATGCATCAGCTGTACGGGATCCGATCCAAAGCGCCCTGAAAACCATGAACCGATTCAACCCTCGCAGCCCGGGCCGGGTGCCGCGGAAAAAATCCGGATGCCCCCTGCTGATCGCGGCGATGCTCTTCTTCTGCCTCGGCCCGGATTCCATCGGCAGCGACTGGCCCCGGTTCCTCGGACCACACGGGACCGGAGTGTCGGATGAAACCGGGCTTCTGGAAAGATGGCCCGAAAGCGGCCCCCCCGTCGTCTGGAACATCCCTCTCGGCACCGGTTACAGTGCGCCGTCCGTACGGGGCAACCGGGTGGTCGTCCATCATCGGATCAAGAACGAGGAAATTGTGGAATGCCTCGACACGGCCACCGGAAAGAGCCAATGGAAATACGCCTACCCAAGCCGTTACCAGGACCCCTACGGATACAACAACGGCCCGCGATGCACGCCCCTGCTGACAGAAAGCCGATGTTTCACCTACGGAGCGGAAGGCAAACTGTTGTGCCTGGAACTGGAGACCGGAAAACTGGTCTGGCAGCGCGACACAGGATCCGACTGGGAGATCCCGCAGGCCTTTTTCGGGGTCGGCAGCACGCCCATTCTGGAGGGCAACCTTCTCCTCGTCATGGTGGGCGGACAACCAAACGCGGGCATGGTGGCATTCGACTCGGCCACGGGTCGCACGGAATGGGAAAGTGTCGGCGAAAAAAACTGGACCGGGCAACCGATGATTGGGTGGCCGGGAGAACGTTCCGTCGTCTGGCAGCGCTCCGAAAAGCAGGCCAGTTATTCCACCCCCACGGCGGCAACCCTGCACGGCAAACGCCACGTTTTCTGCCTGACGCGCCAGGGACTGGTTTCGCTCAACCCCACCAATGGCATCGTCCACTTCAACCGCTGGTTCCGATCCACCCTGAACGATTCGGTGAATGCGATGGCCCCCGTGGTCGTCGGGGATCAGGTGTTCATTTCCGCCGCCTACTATCGCGTGGGATCGGCTCTGCTGCGCGTCCGGGAGGATGGAACGAGTTTTGAGGAGGTCTGGCGAAGCCCGCGGGATCTGAGGGAACGCGACCCGCAGACCGGACGCCCCAGCGCACCCGTGCTTGAGATGCACTGGAGCACCCCGATCTATCACCAGGGCTTCCTGTATGCCTTCAGCGGCCGCAACCAGCCCGACGCCCGGTTCCGCTGTGTTGAATTCAAGACCGGCCGACTCATGTGGGACCGTGACGAAAGCTGGGAGCCCTACAGTTCCAAGACACCACCGGTTTACGGACGCGGATCGTGTATTCTGGCGGATGGACGCTTGATTGCACTGGGAGAAGGCGGTTTGCTCGGACAGTTTGCCTTGAACTCCGGCAAACCCGAGGAGCTTTCGAGGTTCCAGGTGCCCACCCTGCACTACCCCTGCTGGGCCGCCCCGATCCTCTCGAACAAGCGCCTTTATTTGCGAAGCGAAGACCGGTTGATCAGCCTCAACCTGGCCGGACACTAGCCCGAACCACCGCCTCCGGGTCAACAGACCGTTAAAAAACTCCGGATCTTGTAGGAGGCGAGGTCACGAGACTCTGATTTCTTCGGTTTCTTTAGGTATTGCAGAGCCTCCTGACGTCGGCTCCTACTTTTTTTAACGGGCTGCTGAGGGGGGGGGGGGTGCAAGACAGAATTCTTCGAACCGTTGCTTCCATTGGCTTGTTTGGAAAAAGTATCTGACCTCCAAGCACCACGTCGGTTGAAGATCTGAAAAGGTGGCACGAACCGCACTGCCATTCGCGCGAACCGTCCCGG
>JAIPJX010000091.1 GCA_021733945.1 Verrucomicrobiota bacterium
CGCCCCGGAAGAACCAGAGCATCGACGGCCCCTCGATCTGAAGAACATCCCAGATCTGGTCGTTCCCGATATCCTGATTCTTGTAAAACGCAAGATGCAGCTTCTCCAAACCGTTCCTCTCGATCATTCTCAGCGATTCATCCGCATCCTCCTTGCGGAAGGGCGCGAGCACATCAGCAATGACTTTTCGAACTTCGTCCCGCTGATCGCTGGAAAGCTCGGACAGTGCAATCCCCGGCAACTCTGAACTCTGGCCTGTCAGTTTCACCGTAGCCGTGCCCTGCTCCCTCCGGGCCTGGTTCAACAGGGCCGTTTTCTGCTGCTTGCCATCCAGCATCCTGTAAACGTCGTTGGCTCTGGCCGCCTGATACCAGTAAATGTTACCCGGATGATCCGCACGCTCCTGATCTCCCCTGGGAGCATGCCCGTAGAAAATCGGCCCACCAAACGCAGCACCCTCCACGGAATCACCGTCACAACGACGGGTGCAGTGCCGTCCTGTCAGCACAAACTCGAACTTGCCCGACCCAGGCTCCCCGAAAAGCGCAACCGCCGTTGCACCAAATCCATCCTTGCCTGCGTCCTGTTCCACCTGCTGAATCACCTTCAGCGCATATTCCGGACTGTGGATTTTTGCAAAAATCTCACGAACCATCGCCTGCTGATCCTTGGAATAGAAACCGCTTCCAACCCGGTGCTCGTTGATGAACCAGTTGTTGTCCACCTTCGACCGATCCTTGTGATCGAACGGAAATACGATTTCCTTTCTCTGTTCCTCGGAGAGACTCTTGTAGAAACTCGCCACCACTGACTCGGGAGAATCTTTTCGCGCGGCACCAGAACTTCCAGCCGCAGCCGCACCCAGCGGAGCCAGACTCGCCACAGCAAGGCCGGTGGCGGTGGTTTTCAGGAAATCTCGGCGGTTCATCGATTGCACGCAATCGCACGGGGAGGAGGCAGATTTTGTAGGCATGGCCATCCAAATAGCATTCAGCCCGAAAATAATCCAGACAAAAACCTCCCGGCCGGGCCTCTCCAGGCTGGTTCCCAGTCACCGAGCAGCCAAAAAATCAACTCGCTTTTTCCCAAAAAAAGTCAACTACTCTCAAGCTGGAACGTTCTCTATGCTCGCCACAGAAAAATACGTCGCCGATGCGATTTCTGAACTGGGTCCCCGATGCGCCTACGAAACACTCATCGCGGAAAATAATCATTTCATCCGTCGCCCCCAGCTGAACAACGGCCGTGAGATCGCGGCAGCCCGGACCGCGATTCACACAACTCTGGTTCGCACCTGGGCCAGGGAACAACAGGAGTTGCTGGGATACACCCAACCCTTCGCTGTCGTCGCCCTGGGCGGCACGGGACGCGGCGAGATGACGCCCCGCTCCGACACCGACTTCGCCCTGTTGCTCGACGGCCCCCTCGAAGGCAACAAGTTCCTGCTGGAGCTCCAACGCCAGGCGGTCGGCAGCGACGAATTCGAGAGGACCTATGGATTCCGATGTCACGCCCTGCCCTTCAGCCTGGATGACGTTCCGGCCCTGTCCGGCAAGGATCTGAATTCCTTCCTCGACATGAGCCCCGTTCACGACCCCGAAGGGCTGACCGCACTTTTCCGCAAACGGATCCACTCCACCTACGATCCTCTGGAACATTTCCTGCATGTCCGTGGATTCTGGAAAGGACAGTGGGAAAAGGCAGCCGGCGAATTCGAACGCCTCGATGCCTTCGACATCAAGAACGACGGACTGCGAATCTTCCTGGCCGCCATCTGGACCCTGGCAGGCAATCAGTTCGTACACAGCCGCGAAATTTACGATTCCCTCGACGATCCCCGCGATCTCCAGGCCTACTTCTTTCTGCTCCGAATCCGCATGTTCATCCACTCCCGAAGGACCGGACCTCCACGGCCGAGCGGAGGGGGCAACCACCCCGAGGACATGCTTACTTTCGAGGATTTTAACTCCTTCGGTGAATTGCTCGGTCCCGAGGCCACGGAACCGGAACGATTTGAATATGCAAATCAGGTTCGCCAGAGCCTGCTTTCGGCTCGACGGCGGGTCGCCCACTACGCCAAGGGCGTCATCGAACAGGAGCTCCGCAACAATCGCGAAATCAGCGCAGGCAGCCCGATCGTTTACGGACTCGGGGGCCTCTGGAACAGGGGCACCACCGCCGAACAAACGCCCTCCGCGAAAAGCAGTCTGGCGCTTTCCCTCCTCCTCGCAGCACAGCGCTACGACCTTCCCATCGCCACCACCGAACTCCAGAGCACCTTTCGAAACGCCGGCGACTGGTTGGTCAGGGTACCCGAATTGTCCGAACTGTTCTACGAAACCCGCGGCAGCCTGGCCAAATCATTCGCCTTCCTTTCCCAGCTGGACGGGGCCGAGGAACGCCTCTTTCCAGGGTATGCGAGCTTCGAATCCTCCCAGGACGAACGGGTCAGAACCGAAAAACAAACCCTCAGGAGCGCACTCGAACGCCAAAAGATTCTGGCACTGGAAAAGCTTGTCCAAGACGGCCATCGGCGCGCCGAAGAAGCCGTCGGTTCCCCTCACCCGGACCCCGCCAACGGATCCGACCTCGCCGCTCACGAGGCGGCCCTGCTCGATGCAGACCAGCTCGCGGCCATCAAACTGGCGCTCAAAACAAAACGTCTGCCCTTGACCGACGAGGATCTCGTCGCCCGAAACAACACCAGCCTCGAACTCCACAACCGGTATTCAACCGGCATGTCCGGAATCCCATTGGCCGACTACTTTCAACCCTTCGAAACCGAGGCCGGATTTCGACCCGACACGCTGCGGCTGGTCGAGTTCCTCATCAATCACCGCCGCGCCTTCAAGGAATGCTCGGCTGCGGGGCTCAGCGACGATCAACAACTGGCGCGACTGGTGGTTCCGTCCGGAGACGAACAACGGTTGCGCTGCCTCTTTGTGTTCACCTGTGCCGATCGGGCCGAGTGGGATTCCGAATTGACCGACCCCACACGATGGTGGAACACCCGCGAACTTTACCTCAAGGCCATGGGGCAGTTCAAACCTCTCCGGGATCCCGCTCATTCGCTCAAGGACGCCGGCTTTTCAGCGGATCAGGTCGCCATTCTCAAGGATCTGGGAGAGGATTTTTACACCGGGGTTTACCGGCCTTACGCGAGTCGGTTCGGAGCACACCTGGCCCGGCTCGGGGAAGAACCGGATTTCGCAGCTCCGAAAGCCGTCCTCATCACGGCCGGCACCTCAACCCTGATCGGCGTGGCCGCCCGCGATTACCCCGGTCTTGCAGCAACCATCAGCGGTGCATTCTGGCAACACGGCATCGAACTGCGACAGGCTCATTTCTTCTCCGCGATGAACTACAAGCTGGCGCTGAATTTTTTCCACCTGGCACGGCGCGACAAGCCGCTTCCGAGCGGTTTCATTCGATTTCTGGAGGCTGCGATCGCCCTGCGCCAGTACATCAACGAGTGCGACGAATCCACAATCCCGAGTCTGGACGGCAGGGCGGGCATTCGCGAATGGCAATCCGGCTTGTTCCGTCTCCGTTTCGAAACAACGGAAGATCGCAGCGGTTTGGTCTACGCCCTGACCTATCGGATCCACCGCCACCTGGCCGGCAACATCTACGGCCTCACGGCTCACGGAGTACGTCGCCAGGCCTACATTTCGGTTTACCACAGCCTCCCCACCGACATGACGGTCGATCAGGCACAGCACATTGTAGACACGAAATTTAACCCCTTCGCTCCAAACGGACCTTCGCTCCATCCGGATTCCTCAACCTAAACAGCGCCCCCGACCCTCAGGGTTTGCGCAACACCAACCAGGTAACGCCCCGGGCCGGAATTCGGACCGGCACCCGGATCCGATATTCACGGTCCAGAGCGTAACGGCGCCACTCGCCCGATTTTTCCCTGACCGACGCCGCACTACTCAGCCCCGAATAGTACAACGGCAACGTCAGCGTCCGCTCCACTTCGGTGTCCAGAGGGTTGTAAACAACCGCCATGGCCCTGTTTTCAAGATCGGGATTTACATGCAGAAAACAATCGATGTCGCGCCCATCCGGTCGACGCAGGTGAATCAGATCCGATTCGAGGATGTCCCGGTATTCCTTGAACCAGGCGACCCATTTCTTCACAACGGCTTTGGTGGCATCCGTGTCGTAAAGCCGGGGACCACGGTAACACGCCTGCACCCCCGCCCCCAGATTATTGATCAGATGCGCCTCGTATCCATCCAGGTGTTCGCTCAACGGTTCCAGCGTGGCCGCAGCGCCGCCGCCGTGATATTCCACCAAAGGTACAAACATCCAGCCCATGCTCGGGGCCTTGGTCCAACAGCCGTCGTAGATGTTCTGCCGTCCCAGAATGATCTGTCGTTCCCGGGGCAACGACCAATTCGTCTCTCGATAGCCCATGCCGGTCTTGTTGGATCCTGCCAAAAAGTAATAATCCGGAACGTTCAGATACGTGCCCCGACTCCGGCACCAGCGATAGAACTCCGATATTGTTTTCCACTGGTTCCACTGCGAGTCCGCCAATCCCCGGTGACCCGGGTGCCGCTCCGAGGCGCATGGATCTCCCGGATACGAGCCGTCGTGTTCGAGAAGATCCAGGCCGGTCTGTTCCATAAAACTGCGGATCTTCCGGAAGTAGTCCCGTCCCCAGCTGCTTTCAAGGCAGGGGGAATTGCCGAAAATGGCCCCGCCGGTTTTCCCGGTCACCGGATGAATCACATCGTGTTCCTCACTCACCCTCCGGCTCGCCAGCAGCGAATAGGCCCCCACTTCGATCCCCTTCGAATGCGCATACTCGACGTCCGCCTTGATTCGCGCGATGTATTCGGGCGCCTCATTCTCCATGTCAAGGCCGCTTCCAAACGTGTAGATGATCATCTCGAAACCCACCTCGGCGCATTGGTCGACCGCAAGCCGAAATGCCGGGGTCTCCGAACTCCGCACATGCATCATCAGCGGATTCTCCGTAATCCACGGAGCGATCATCCTTTGCGCCCGCCGCATCACCAGCCCCTGTCGCTCACGGTCCCCGCTGTCGTGAATCACGACATAGGTTCGATGCGAATCAAATCGCCCGCCTGCCGGAACCGTTTGCCCGGGCCCCATGCCGGGACCACTCACCATCAGTGCGGGCATCTTCAGCAAATAATTCACCTGACTGGTGTAGGAGGGATCCGGAAGCCATTGTGTCACCTGATCCGCCGTGGACTCGTCCATGCCATGAAAACTGTAGTCGCTGAGGAATTCAATCGCCGGCAACCGCCAGGGTTTGCCCTCACGATCATCCACCACCGACTCAACATCCACAGGCGCCAGGACTTCACTCCAGATCGAGTCCACCACATGTTCGCGGGCCGAACGATTCTCGATCGTCACCCATTTGCACAGAACCGGTGCGGAATCATACAGTTCGTAGTGCACCGAAAGCGTGACCCCTGCCAGGCCGGGTTCCGTGGACTCATAAACAAATCGCAACCCCACTCCCGGAGGCGGCCACGCGACCGTGGCGGCGTGTCTAGTGCGCTTCCAATCCATCGGCGCTTCAACCGACCGTTTCTCAATCCCCACACACCGAAACGCTCCCGGGGCGCGCTCCATGGCATCCACCCATTCCGCAAGCAGGTAGGCCTGATCCGGTTGCCCGCTCAGCCCCCCAATCTCGTGACGAACCCCGTCGATCCAAACCACCGCCTCGGGTTTGATCGCCCGGATCACGGTGGTGCCAAGCATCAGATTCTCAAACGCCACCGTCGCGCCCTCCGGTTCAACACGAAAAACCCGCCGGATCAATCCGTTGTCCAGCACCACCTCCTTGGACGCGGCATCCCGATACAGCGCAGCCCGAGCCTCCGTTCCGGAAACAAGCCAGTCGCCGGCATCCGAACTCGCTCTGGCTTCCAGCATCGGGAGGTTGAGACGGTTCAACGCACGGGAGATTCCCTTCCCGGCCTCAGCCCCTTGCGCCACGCAGACGGAAGCCAGCAACACCAGAAACCCGACTCCTCTGAGTGCGTTTTTGATCCGGCTCAGCGGCACCGGAACATGCGGACTATTCAGCAGCTCCATTTCCATAAAAATCATATGCTGCGAACGATACTTCAAACCGGCACGTGTCGACAGCAGAAGATGCGCAAAAAATGAAATTGCATTGAACTGGTCTGTTTCTCCGGGTATTCATGCGACATGTCATTCAGCCCGACCAGAAACCGGTTCCCATCAACGAAACGGCGCTCGCTGGCCGGGAGACTTGCCCCAACCCTTCTCGCCACGCTCTTTCTCGCCGCAATCGCCGGTGCGACGACCCGCACCGAAACCGCATCGGCCACCGGCCGCATCGAGGGTATCGTGCGGTATGCTCCGGATCCGGACAGGCCCTGGAGATTCTCCAGATACTATGTGAAGGACGCCAGGTCCGGCTTCCTGGCCGAAACGATCGTCGCACTCGAAGGCCCCGGCCTGCCGACAACCCAGACCGATCGACAACCCCAAACCGTCACGGTCAACCAGGTTGATTTCCAGTTCGTTCCCGAGACCGTCGCGGTCCGGGTCGGCGACAACATCCGCTTCACCAACAGTGACGAAAGCGTGCACAACGTGATGACCTCCGATGGACCCAAGCCGTTCAACGTCAATATGGCCAAGGACGGCGAATTCGTGCATCACGTCGGGTCCGCAGGCGGCATCCAAGAGCCCCTTCGATTGGGCTGCGTTTATCACGGCGGCATGCGCGCATGGATTTTCTCGTTCGATCACCCCTGGTTTCAGGCAACGTCCCGGGACGGCCGCTTTTCCTGGGACAATGTACCGGCCGGCCGTTGGACTCTGCGATTGATCCATCCGGCGGGTCGCTTGGAATGGAGCCAGGAGGTGGAGGTCCAGGCGGGCGGAACCAATAAGCTTGAAATTATGCTTTCTCCGGACAACATCAAGGGCACCAAACGATAACCCCAGTTCAACCCCCACACTTCCAAACCCACCGCCATGGACCTCACCCTCTCAAGCACGCACCGTCCCGACAAACAGATCACCCGTCGCGCAGCCCTCAAGACCGGCCTGGCCGCCATGGCTCTCGGGGCAACACGCTTCTCCGCACCTTCGTGGGCACTGCCCGCCCCGGAACCCGGGGAGGAACTGGTAAGCTTTCTGGACATGCCCCGGACAGGTGAAAACCGGCTCGACTGGGAATCCCTCGAACAATGGATTACTCCCCAGGACCAGGTGTTTAACGTTCAGCACTACGGAATTCCCGAGTTCGATCCCGCAGATTTTAAACTCACCATCACCGGCATGGCGGCAAAACCCCGCTCCCTGAGCCTGTCCGACCTGAGAGCATTGCCGAAAAAGGATCAGCTCATGACTCTGGAATGTTCCGGCAACGGATCGTCGAAAGGGTTCATGAACGCCGTTTACAACAGCAGGTGGACCGGCACACCGCTGGCTCCCCTTCTCGAACAATGCGGCATCGACCCGCGCGCCAAGGAAATCGTTTTCTTCGGTAAAGACACCAAGGTCGAAACACTGCGCAAGGACACCCCCCGCGAGCTGGCCATTGAGGTGCCCTTCGGCCGCAGCATGTCCGTCGAGGACGCCATGAACTCGAATTTACTCCTGGCCTACGAACGGAACGGAAACCCCCTGGAAAAGCGCAACGGCGCTCCCGTGCGTCTGATCGTTCCGGGGTGGTACGGCGTTGCCAATGTAAAGTGGTTGACCCGAATCGACATCCGGGACAGGCGTTACATGGGCCGCTACATGGCACGCGACTACGTGACGGTGCGGGGCGAAAGGAACGGGGACGAAACCCAGTTCGTGGAGACTTCGGTCGGCCGGATGAACCTCAAATCCGTTGTCGCCCGTGTCACAAGAATGCCCACCCGAAACGGAGCCATCCCACTCAAGGCATCCGGAGCCGCCTGGGACGACGGCACGGGGATCGCGCGTGTGCAGGTCCGAATCGACGAGGGTCCCTGGCGGGACGCAACCCTGGACGCCACTCCCAAGTCGACGTTCTCCTGGACCTTCTTCTCGATCTCCCTGGGAACCGTTCCGCCTGGAAAACATACGATTATCTCCAGGGCCATCGATGTGAACGGACGCGTTCAACCCAGCGCCGACGACGACGAGATCGCCCTTAAAAAAACCTATTGGGAAGCCTACGCGCAATGGCCCCGCGAGATCGAACTCGAGGCCTGAGCGGGTCTCACGATTCCCCGCCGGAATCTCGTCGTTCCCGGGCTGCCAGGGCCCGGTGGGACCGGCCCACCCACGCCAGCGTGATGTAGTAGGAGACAACCGCCGGCGGTGCGGCAAACGCCAACGATCCAACCAACATCGGCCGACCAATCGAAAGGAACGTGGACCACCGGAGCCAGTCCGCCGGATTCTGGTGACCAATATCAAAGGTGGGCGGAAAGCGGTGCGGATTGCTGAGCAGCCAGTAACCGATTTCGTATTCCCAGCGCATGAAAAATGGGGCGACCGGAAGCAGCACATCGTGGAGCGTCACCGCAATCACAGCCGCAACCAGGTTCCCTCTCAAAAGCCGCGTGATCCCGAGCGCAAGCAGGGTCTTGAGTCCGATCAGGGGCACAAATCCGAAATAAATACCCACGGCCACTCCCAGCGCCAGAGCGTGCGGCGTATCCTTGATGCTCATCAACTGCGAAACCTTCGATCGCACCCAATTCAACAACGCCATGGCTTACACTCTAACCGAGCGCCTCCGAACTGTCTCCCTCCATTCGTGTCGCCACTCCTGCACGAATTGCTCCTTCACAGGGACCAGCGAATCCCGGACTCAAATCACGTTCCAGACCAAGAAAAACCCCTTGCCCGGCTCCAGCCTCAGTCGGATCGCCCGCCCTTATTTCTCACCCCTCGCTCGGACCTTTCGAACCGGAATATCAAGTGTAAAAACGGCTCCCTTTCCCGGACCGTCGCTTCGCACCGTGAGCTCCCCCCCGATTTCCCGGGCCGCGAGCGCAGAGCTATGCAACCCAAATCCGTGTCCCTTTTTGCGAGTGGTGAAACCGTGCGAAAAAATCCGGGTCAGGTTCTCCGCGGGAATACCGATCCCGTTGTCCTGAACGATCACCCGGACAATCCCGGAATTCGGAGCCTCGATTCGGACCACCACAATTTTCTCGGGCAGCTCCGTTTCCTGGACGGCATATTTTGCGTTGTGGATCAGATTCACCACGATCTGAATAATCTTGTGCTTGTCGACACGGACCGGAGGGACCTCCTCGAACTCGCGCCGCACGGTCACGCCGTGACGCACCATCGCCGCAGAGTGGATTTCGAGCGCATCCTGAACCACTTCCTGAATTGAAATCTCTTCTTCCACACTGACCATGTGGGCATAGTTCTGCTGCATGCTGACGATGTCCTTGATGTGCTCCACATTTCGAACCAGCGATTCCAACTCCCGCAACATGCTCGCCCGTTCCTCCGCCAGTTGTTCGGCCAGGGTTGCCAGATAATGCGGCACAAGGCTGCCCTTGGGATCGGTCGATAAGAAGTCCCCGAGCCGGTGCTCGTTCTTTTTAAGGAGAACAGCCAGCTTCTTCAGGCTGTCCCCCTCCGAACGCCGAACCGAATCCCGAAGGAGCGTTGTGGACACATTGACGCTGTTGAGCACGTTTCCCACGTTGTGCAGCACGCCCGTGGCCACCTCGGCCATCCCAGACAGCCTCGAGGCCTCGAGCAGCTCCCGGTGCACAATCTCCAACCGGTCCTCCGCACGACTCCGTTCCAACATCTCATGCTGGAGAGCCACCACACGCTCCTCCAATTCCAGCCGCGTCTTCTGCAACGCCGCATCCTTGGACTGAATCTGGGCGAGCATCTCGTTGAACGCATCCGTGAACAAACCCACCTCGTCCTCTCCCACCTTCACCGCACGGGCGGAATAATCCTTGCGATCTGCAATGCCACGGGCCGTTTCCGCCAGCTTGAGAATCGGATCCGAAATCACCCGCTGCAACCGGCTCGAAAGGACAAGGGCCAACAGAATGGAACCGACCAGGACCGTGGTCAGCACACCCAGGTATCCCCGCACCAGGCGTTCAAACGCCTCGACATACTGCAACACCAGGACCACGGTCCCAATGATCTCCGAATTGGACCGCACCGGACGCACTTCAACCAGGTACGATCCAATGTACTGCTGGCCCGCCCCCCCGGGCGCGTCCAGGCTCAGTTCCTCCAGAACGACTCCGTAGCTGGCAAACACCTCGCCGTTCTTCCGAACGATCCAGGCCGAATAAACCTCCGATTTTCGCTCGAGCGATTGAAGTATTTTCGTCGCATCCTCCGCGATCCCGAAGGAGAGCGAGGCATCGCTTTGAGCCGCCACGATCTCCGCAAGCGCCGCCGCATCCCGTTCAAAGTACCGCTTGAAAGTCCCGAGCTGAAACCCAAACAGCGCAATGGTCCCGATCAACAAAACGACGGTGGACGTCAGCAGAATCACCAGTGTGATCTTCTGCCGGATCGGAGTTCTCCTTAAAAAGCTCACGGTTGCCCTCCCTGTCCGCCGGTGAACCTGCGGGACAACTTCAACACCCTGGAAGTCACCGCCAGTCCGGCCCGGGTGATCGCCTTCGGATTCGAATCGAACCGGACATTCTCATCCACCAGCACCAGCGTGAAAATCCCTCCCCACCTGGAAAACATTTCATCCTCACCCACAGTCAGAACGCTGGCGGCCCCAAGTTTCCCCAGAATGGCCCGGGAATCCTGGCCTTTGCCTATGAAGAGAACGTGGCACATCTCAAGTCGGTCGTCCGGCTTGACCGCCAGCACCCGAACCGCGCGCTGATGAATCTCCTGAGAACCGGACAGGACGCGGAGCGCATTTTCGACGCGTTCGTTCCCAAGCACACCAATGACAAAAGGCTCGCCGTCCTCGCGCAAACGGTCGGCTGGAAACTCCGTGAATACGGCGAATTTGAAAACATAGGCCGCCTTCACCTCATACTCCGAAGCGGCAATGACGCCCGCCTGAACTCCGGTTTCAACCCGGGCCGCAAACAGCATCAGGACTAAAACGACGCCCAGCGCCGCCGACACAAGCGAATCAAACCGGGAAACAACGCGCCCTGCCCCACCTCCGGACATGCCGTTCCGATGGCCGGAACAGAACCCGATTCGGTTTTGACGCGGCACACGCAATTCGCTCTCCTTGATTCCCTTTTCCCCGGTCATAGACTTTCAGATGCGATCGAAATGAAAATCACGGCAGCTTCCAGGTTGTCAGCCCCTCCTTCACCATCGCAACGTCACTTTTGCAAATATCGCCCGCTCGACTTCGACATTCCTGAGCCCCATCACCAGCGGAGCAAATTCCCGGTGGCGCGGATCCAGCAAATGTCTGCCTATGATCGCCAACTCGCAGTGTTCATTCAAGTCCCACGCCAATCTCGAGTTTAATTCGAAATAATCTCCAATTTCGGCGCTTGGAAGATTGTCGATGTACCGCGCACCCACCCCCCACTCCACTCGATCACCAAAATCGATGTCGGAGGCAAGGAACACCTGATGAACCGGATTGACCCCTTCGGCTCCCTCGTTCACGGATCGAAAGGCTTCCGGGGAGTGCAACTGCACCTTCAGCAGCGTATAACCGGCGGTCAAACGCCAGGCAGACAACGCCTGCCATGATGCCGAGAGTTCGCTTCCATAAGTTTCCCCCTGTCCCGAATTGTTGACACCCACCGGAACCAACAGATACGGGGATGGCTCCAACCGCAGCTCGGCCGCCCCGACCTGGACTGTCCACAGACGATCGTAGTCGTTGAAGAAGGTTGCGAGATCCAGCGAAAGGCGCGCATGCGGCCTGAACCTCCACCCAAGCTCATAGGCTATCATTCGCTCGGAGTCAAAATCCGGATCGCCCGAGGCCGACACCAGGGTCGGAAACCCCAACGCCGAGATCGATCCGGGTGCTTCCACATAAAAAGAGGCGTCCCGCTCGTTTCGCGAGGGAGTGCGTACCGCCCGCGAAACCGCCGCCCATACCATGCTGCGTTGGTCGATTTCCCAGGAAGCCCGAATGCTCGGCTGGAACTCAAAACCGGTAAAATCGTTGTGCTCCACCTTCATTCCCAGCGCAACCTTCATGCGATCGTTTACAAGGGAAAACTCATCCTGAACAAACGCACTGACGAGACTCAGCGTTTCGCTGGGATGCACCATCTTGAAATGATCGCTCTCCGTGATCTCGTCCGCTGACAAGCGATACCCACCCCCCCACACCACTTCCTGATAATCGCCAATCCGAAAACGATGCTGTGCGTCCAAATCCACCGTATCCCGAAGTTCCCCTCCAATTCCAAAGGCCCGGTCCGTCCGGTCATAATAAGCCTGAAGGGAGATTTCTGAATCATCGGAAACAGAGCGCGTCCAACGCCCCAGCACATTCTGCCCCTCAACATCGGACCGAAACGCCAGAGGAACCATCCCGGGCGGATCCAGTGAATGCACCAGCACCTTGCCCCCCAGGTCCCCACGGTAAAAATCTCCCTGAAGCGTCAGTCGACTCTGAGTCGTCGCCTCCCAGTCAACGCGAAATCCCCCTTGAGCCACGTTCCAACTATCCTCGCTCCTGCCACCTCCCTCGAGCGAAAAATCGTCCCGATCCAGGTATTTGCCGTAGACACGGTAATAGGCGTTGGTACCGAGTCTCCCCCCGTAGCGCAGCGTGCCGAAACCCCGCTCCTCCATCCCTCCCCCTCCGCTCAGAAGCACCCCCTGGGTCTGCTCGGCACTCTTGGTGATGATGTTGACAACCCCGTTCACAGCGTTGGCACCCCACATTGTGGCTCCGGGACCTCGGATCACTTCGATCCGATCGATGTCCTCCAGAACCGTGTCGGTCTCCTCCCAAAACACACCGGAAAACAGCGGGGTATAGATCGATCGACCGTCCATCAACACCAGCAGCTTGTTTGCGAACGTTCCGTTGAATCCCCTCGATGTGATTGCCCACTCCCGCGAATTCGCGCGCCCAACCGAAAGCCCCGGAGTCATCCGAAGCGCGTCGGCAATCGAATTCACCCCTGACCGCCGAATCTCGTCCTGATCAATCACATGAACCGCAGCAGCCACACGCGAGAGACTTTCCTCCTTCCGGGATACCGAGGTCACCTGAACATTCGCGAGGTCTTCCAGACTCAACTGACTCAGAAGATCGACGGTGTTCATCTCAGCCGGTTGCCCCCAAAGACGACTCCCCATCCATCCCACACACAGCAACAAGGAAATTCCTTTCCTGAAAAAACCGGAGAACTGCGGCCTCCAACCCCAATCGGAATCGCTCGCCTCCCCTCTGAAAGGGTGTTGCACATCAGGCTGGTTCATTCCAGTTTGCCGTGTTCCAGGACGTTGGCGATCGGATCCCGGTCAAAACCCGCAACTCGACGATGCAGATCGTACTCCGAAACCAAATCCATTTGCGCGTATGAAAAGGGTTGGGTCAAGCCCCAACTGAAACGGACCAGATCCTATTCAAGCAACACCTGGATGCCTTGATGTTGCTCGAAACGGCCACCATGAGAACTCCTGAAAACGGCCCTCGGAACCAGATCCGGCCGCGACCACCTCCGGCTTCCATCACGGCGGGCAATGACTCCGGCCAGCCTTCTACGGAACCGAGACACGGTCCAACGAGATCGTCCCCAATTCCAAGCCTCCCAGGCTGTAACCACCACTGAACCGGTGGGTGCCGGGATCAAGCTTGCCCCGGATGCTCAGAACCGCTGGAACACCCGCGCCGGGCACCGTGAACTGGGTGATTGCCTCAACCTGGTTCGAGGCATCAAACGTCCCAACCGTACCGCTGCTGCCCACCAGGCTCGAATAAGTATGCACAAACACCGTCCCGTCCGGGGCCAGTATCAAGGACGCCTCACCATTAAACAGTCCGCTGAAGGTTCCCCGATAATATCCCGCATTCGAATCATGAATTCCGGTTTTGGACTGCGCCGTTCCGCGGAACACCCCCGTCAGGCCGTTGGTACTGACAAACGTTCCGTTCACCTCCGCACCGCCAAACCCGCCGGCAATCACTCCTCCGTGCAGACTCTCCACCTCAAACCGACCATCGGCCTGGATCGCGAAGTTGGTCCCGACCAGACTTTGCGCCTGGTCCGGACTGTAACCCAGAACCACCCCGCGGCCTTCGCTGTCCACCATCATCCCGAAACCGCCTGCCTCCTCCTGCCCTGCGAATCTTCCGAAAAAGAAACCCTTCGTGAGGAAACGCAGACGATAAAACGCGACGCCGGTCTCGAGCGGTTCCTGCATCGTCCCCTCGCTCGTCACCGCTCCGAGGTCCACCCATGCGCCCGAGCCCAGCACCGTCGCCCGTTGCACCTGCACCCACCCCAGACCGGATGGCCACGCCAGAATCACCGATGAGTCGGTCCTGCGAACGGAGAGTTCGACACCAGCTCCGCCGGCCTGCGCGCACAGCACCCCGAGCCAAATACCGGCCAGGCATCTCGCCATCCAGCCCCACCGGGCAATTCTGACAGGCTTCACAATCACGGTTTCCCATTCAATCATTCAATTTCCAGCGACATCAGGTAATCGTTCATTTCGCGCTGCTTCGATGCCTCCTGATCGCTCAAGGTTTTGATCTCGCGTCGCAACCCCTCCAGCTCGGTCTCCTGTTCGTCGAGCTTTTTGACATAACGCACGTAAAGCTCCGAACCCGTGTCCAGCCGGGCCATGTTCTCGCGGATCCGGGCATGCTCCTGCGTGATTTCGGAAACCCGCTGTTCGCGGCGCGTGCGCTCGACACTGAGTTCACCAAGCGCATTGCGCATTTTCATCAGGCGTTCGAGGACGGACCGGATGCGTCCATCAAACTCCCGGGCACTCAAATAAACGCCAATCGCATCGCTGTTCAGCGCCAGCAATCCAACGCGTTCATACACCTTGCGTTCTTCGATGACTTCCAGCTTCTCCGATTGATCCGGAGCCAGGGTGACCAGAAACCGGTACACCTCCCGGGTCCGCTCCTCAGGGGCCGGTTTGGATACCAGCTCCCATCCATCCCGGACCGGATGCTCCACCAGCAGGGTCCGCTTCTCCGAATCGCGATTCCGCACCAGGTAGGACTTTCTTTCAATCGCCTTGCGGACGATCGTCATGACCCCGCGGCTGATCATGGCAGTCTGCAGCTCCTGCTTGCCCGCACCGACCCGCGGCTCAACCTCGATCCCAAGGTCAACCGCATAACTAATGAGCCGCTCTTCGCCCGGAGCCAAATCATCAATCCGAGCATCCCCCGCATACGCACTGCCGTCAAACACAGTGATTGGCCCCTGCATCAAATGAAGGGCACTCGAGTTCTTGAGCCGAAATCCGTTCAACGGCCGTTTGTTGTGCACGGATTCATTGTAGATCGAGACCTTTTGCCCCTTCACACCTTCATTCACGATGGGCAGCAGCGCGGATTGCTGCCTCGCCAGCGTAACCGGCGATTGGATCGCATAGGCGAACAGCTCGCCGGTTTCAGAGCCGGAGGCCGAGGAACTCACTCCCGTCTGCAGATCCAAAGAACCTCCCCCGCCGAGGCCTCCCCCTCGCGCCACACCGTTTACTGACTCCAATCCCGCCTTCCGCAACGTTGAGCTGCGTGCCAACACGCCGCGCCCTCCGGCCATGCCTCCCAACGCCATGGAATCCGCCATCATCGGCCCGGGTGCCGAGGCCGCACTCGCCATTCCCTTGAACTCCATGGCCTCCCCGTAGATCTGCGGCCGAAGCGAGGAATAAAGTTCCGGTTCCACAACCGGTCGTTCGCTGTAAAGCGGCTCATAAAGATTCATCGAAAATGAAATCGGACGGCCGGAGACCAGCGACAGCCGCACATCGCTCCAGTCTTCATCCGATGTGTTCTCAACAATCGCCCAACCCTGCAGGAACGGTGCCTCGCCATCCTCCAGGACCAGCCGGTAACTGGTCTTCCAAACCGGTGTCTGGATCACATACGAAACCCCAACCTCGCGACGCCCTTCGCCCTCGAACCGAAGCGACACCGATTTCTTCTGCGTGTCGTGCCCGGCCGCCAGCATCGCCAGGGCACTGCGCAGTTCCTTGTCCACACGCTCGTTTTGCAGGCGGATCCCGGTGATCTGCGCCAATTCGATCGACTGCAGCCCCGCCTCCGTGAGCAGATTCACAAATTCCCGTTCCACCGGTTTCCCATCCTGCCCCGAAACCTGCCTGCTCTCCACCCCCAGCAGAATCCCCTGCACCGGACCCGGCCGCTGCACCTCGATCGGCTCGCCCCGAACCTGATTCAACAACACTCCCATGCCGGGGTTCTCCGTCAGATCAATCGCAAAACTCCTCAACGATTTGGACAGAGGATCACTGGACCCATAAGACACCGAAGCAACCCGGCCACCCCCAAAATCCTGAACCACCATGCTCTTGAGCAGATCGTTGATGTCGTCCGCCTTGAACTTCAGGTCCACCACGGCGTTCCCGCTCACCTGGCCCGCCCGCTGAAAATAGCCGACGCCACTCGAATACAGCACCACCTCGGACAACGGCAGCGCTGGCGATCCGACGTTGTCTCCACCGGAGGCCGCAGCGGCATGCCCCGAACCACCGAAAGCCAGCGCGCTTGCCAAGGCTCCGGTCCGCATCAAAGTTCCAAATTTTGTTTTCATGTTGATTACTTCGCTCCCAATCATTGTTCTACGTTTCCGGCTTATTGGACGGAATGCCAATCAAAAAACTCCGGGCTCTCTTCACGAATCCCGTCAACGGAGCCGTTGACTTGCTCACGGGCTGAAATATACTCTTGAATATGCCGCCGTTGGACAAACAATCCGCAAAGCAGAAATTCATGGAGTTTCTGGCTGGAAAGGGGTTGCGCACCACCTCCCAACGGCAGGCCATCGTGGACACGGTCTTCGGCACAGACAAACATTTCACTGCGGAACAACTGCTGGAATGGTCCAGGGAACGCGACCAGTCCGTTTCCAGAGCCACCGTCTATCGCACCCTTCCCCTGCTCACCGAAAGTGGACTGGTGCGGGAAATGGACTTCGGCAAGGATTACAAGTTCTACGATCCAAACTACGCCGAGCACCCCAACCACAGCCATATCATCTGCCAGGACTGCGAAAAAATTGTCGAGTTCGAAAGCGAGAAGATTTCGAAGCTCGAGAATGAAATCAGTCAAAAACTCGGTTTCTCCGTCGCCACCCAGCGACTCCAGATCACTGGCACCTGCGAAGAACTCAAAAAACTGGGGGCCTGCAAAAACCGAATGAACTGACGCGCCTCCCAACATCCGGATCCTTCGATGACCCGGAAGGGATCTCAATTCCACTCACAATTCCTGCCCCTCATGACAGGATTCTGAAATATGCCTCTTTCCCGATTCAGTTCTTTGTTCCAAGTTACCTCCATGCTGCAGGACATCATTCAACCCTTTCGAACTTCAGCACCATCCACCAGAACACAACGACACCTCGGGACCTTTCTGGTAATGGGGTGGACCCTTGCGTTGCTCGGAATGGTGGAGGCCTCGGGGCAGGACTTGCCAGCCAACCCCAGCCAGCGCCTGGATCGCAACAACCTCCTGCTCTATCCCGACGCCGATGGAACCCTCAAAACCGCCACCAAGGCTGAAGAATGGCTCCATCGCCGAAAAATCATCCTCGCCAGCATGCAGGAAGTCATGGGACCTCTGCCGGGTGAGGAGAAACGCTGCGCTTTGGAATTGGAAATCGTCGAGGAATTCGAGGCAGACACCTATATCCGCCGTCTTATTACCTATCGTCCGGAACCCAAAAGCATCATCCCGGCCTACTTGCTCATTCCAAAGGAAGCTCTGACCACCACGGACAAGAAGTTCCCAGGTGTGTTGACCCTGCACCAGACCCACCCCCTGGGCCACAAGGTCGTCGTCGGCTTGGAAGGCCACGCAAACGATCACTACGCGGTCGATTTGGTCAAGCGTGGGTTTGTCTGCCTGGCACCAGCCTACCCGCTCCTTGCCAACTACCAACCGAAGCTCGCCGCACTCGGATACCAGAGCGGCACGATGAAAGCCATCTGGGATGACATCCGCGGACTGGATTTGCTCGAATCGCTTCCCTACGTCAAGCAGGGGGAATTCGGTGCCATCGGGCATTCCCTGGGGGGCCACAACGCGATCTTCACGGCCGTCTTCGATGAACGCATCAAGGTGATCGTTTCAAGCTGCGGGTTCGATTCTTTCCTGACCTACAAAGGCGGCAACATCAAGGGCTGGACCAGCGACCGGTACATGCCAAATCTTCTCAACTACAAACCCGGGGAGATCCCCTTCGATTTCCATGAACTGATCGGAGCACTTGCCCCCCGCGTGTGCTTCATCAGCGCCCCCTTTTACGACGACAACTTTAAATGGCGCAGCGTGTTCCAGATCAACGAAGCCGCCGCAAAGATCTACAACCTCTACCGGGTCCCCCAAAACCTGCGGGTCGAACACCCCAGGACAGGGCACGAATTCCCCCTCGAAACCCGGGAAACCGCCTATCGCATCCTTGAGGAAAACCTCAAGTAAACATCCCTTTCGGGTCATCTTCCACCTCGACATGGACGCGTTCTACGCGGCCATCGAGCAGCGTGACAACCCTGCCCTGCTCGGTCGACCGGTCATCGTTGGAAGCCCCCCGAGCCGCCGCGGAGTCGTCTGCGCAGCCAGCTACGAAGCACGCCGCTTCGGAGTACGTTCCGCCATGCCGAGCGTCACAGCGGGTCGACTCTGTCCCAACGGAGTCTTTATACCGCCTCGGATGAACGACTACCGCGCTGAGTCCTTCGAGATCATGCGCATTCTCTCCGAAACCGGCGCGGTCATCGAACCCATGTCGATTGACGAAGCTTATCTCGATCTCTCAGATACCATCGCGGAACTCGCGAGCAGGCAATCCGCCGAACTCGAAAGTCCTGACGACGCATTGTTGCTGGCGATTCCGCTGGCGAAAACGATTCGGAAACGTATTTCCCATGACCGGAGGCTCACGGCCAGCATCGGAGTGGCAGCCAACAAATTCCTGGCCAAACTCGCAAGCGACTTCCAAAAGCCGGACGGCCTCACGCTCATTCCCGAACGGGACAAGGTCCAATTCCTCCGGCCACTCCCCATCCGAACCATCCACGGCGTCGGAAAAGTAACCGAACAGGCGTTGCACCAGGCGGGTATTCGCACCGTGGGGGATCTCCAGGACCGTCCCGGGAACCTGCGCGACCTGGTCGGGTCCTTCGGACCACAACTGAAGGCCTTCTCCCTCGGGAACGACGATCGTCCCGTCGCTCCCGGAGATGAGATCAAAAGCATCAGCAGCGAACAGACTTTCGAGACAGACACCGAAGATCGGACCATTCTGCGCGTTTGCCTGCTGGAACAGTCTGAAGAAATCACGCAGAAACTCCGGAAACACCAACTGCGTGCCCACACCGTTCAGGTCAAAATCCGTTATTCAAACTTCAAGACATTGACCCGGCAGATCACGGTGGAAGACGGCGTTTCCGATGCCAGATCCGTGTACCGGCTCGCTTGTCATCTTTTGGCGAAAGATCGTCTCGTCTTCAGCCCGTTGCGTCTGCTCGGCCTCGGGCTGAGCAACTTCAGCGATCGTGTCTCCCCTCAGATGCGGCTGCTCTGAAGGTTTTACGGGATCAACGCAGCGAGCCATCGGGTCACAAGCCAATTCGCGCGAGGCAGATTCTCAGACATCACAGATCGAAACACCCTGGCGAAGCGATTCCAAAACGTCCTTCCGGGCCGGAATAAACTCCTGGGCTACGAACCCCTTGAAACCCGTTTCAACAATCGCCCTCATGATCGCCGGATAATACAGCTCCTGGGCCTCATCAATCTCATGCCGTCCCGGAACACCGCCCGTGTGGTAGTGTCCGATGAACCGATGGTTCTCCCGAATCGTTCGAATGACATCCCCCTCCATGATCTGCATGTGATAGATGTCATAGAGCAGCTTGAATCGTTCGGAACCCACCCGCCGGGCCAGCTCCGCGCCCCAGGCCGTATGATCACACATATAATCCTTGTGATCGACCTTGCTGTTCAGCAACTCCATGCAGATGGTCACCTTGTGTTTCTCAGCGACACCGACCACCGAACGCAGTCCTTCCGCGCAGATCTCCAGCCCTTCTTCCTCGCTCATTCCATCTCGATTCCCCGAAAAACAGATGATGTTCGGATATCCCCATTCGGCAACCACCGGAATGGTTCGTTCAAAGAACTCGCGAATGGAAGCGTGATTCTCCCGCCGGTTCAACCCCTTGGTAATGCCCCCCGGCACACCACTGACCATTGCACAGACAAGATCATGCCGCTTCAAAACCGGAAACGAATCCGTTTCCAGAAGCTCCACCGAACGCAACCCCATCTTCCGGCCCTCCCGGCACAGATCCTCCAGGTCCACTCCGCCGTAACACCATTTGCAGACCGAATGATTGATTCGCCCCTTGAGCTGCTTCTCCACCGAGGCTGCGCGGGACTCTCCAAACTCGTTTGTTGTCATTGTTCCAATTACAGCGCCGGTTCCGGCCAGTTTTCGAATGACCGACCGGCGCGAGATTGAGTTTTCCATAGATTCAGCGGTTGAGGTTTTAGTTGGGTCTTTCCGCACTTAAACCAATCCGGACAAGAAGGTCAAACCCCGGTTCACTTCCCCTCCAGAGACACGCAAATAATCTCGCTGTCATTTCGTGCATACATGCGACGGTTCGCAAATGCCGGGTGCGACCATACAACATCTCGCCCTTGCGCGGTATTGGTAGGATCCAGCAGATGAGCCCGGCTGATTTCGTGATACCCGGCAGAATCGAGCTGCGCGATGATCAGGTCGCCCTTTTCGTTCCAGATAAAGAACCGATCCGCCTGCTTCACCAGGAAGGCATTCGCCCAGCGCGCCGGCTTTCCGTCCGGCGTCGTTGCCTCCAGCGTTTCCCAACGCCGCCCACCCGTGCCCGGATCCAGGCAGCGCAACTGTCCGTAACTGCAAACCCCAAAAACATTCTGCTCATCCACATACGGCGTGCTGATAATGCTATGGAGCATCTCCGTATCCTTCTCGCTCGCTTTTTGCGTCTGCCAAAGCGTTTTAGCGCCGGATGAACCGATCTCCATCATCTTCGATCCGTTGTAGAAACAGGTTAGGAACAGGCGATTTCCCACTTGCCGGGGTGTGGGCACGGAAAGCCCCGATCTCACCTCGAACGGCTCGGTCCAATACACCTTGCCCGTCTCCGGATCCAACCCATTGACGGATTCCGGATGCCATACGATCAACTCGCGTCTCCCGCCAAAGCTGTAAATCATCGGAGGTGCGTATCCGGGTTCCTTGGCGCTCAGGGCCCTCCAAAGTTCCCTGCCGGTCCGCGTGTCAAAGGCGACCACGGTGGAACCATCACCACCCGCCAGACAGATCAGCTTGTTTCCGTCGATCAACGGATGCGCCGAAAACCCCCAAAGCGGAGTCTCAATGTCAAAATCCTTCTTGAACTGCCGGGACCAAAGCACGGCACCCGTCACCGCGTCCAGGCACAAAAGATCACCCTCGGCCCCCAATGTAAACACTCGGCCATCGGCGACTGCGGGAGTCGTTCTCGGCCCCGCCGCGTAACTCACCGTGTAAGCCGAGGCATACTCATGTTTCCAAAGCAGTTTTCCGTCGCTCTCCCTCAGGCAGAGAATCCGTTCCGTCCCGGCGATGCTCGAACGCGAAAACGGATCGCTTGGATTCGATGCCCCCTTTGCCAACTGCCGATCCGTCAGATACACCCTTCCATCAACCACTGCCGGACCGCTGTATCCGCCCCCAACCGGCACACGCCACAACACCTCGGGTCCGTCGCCGGAGAACGTGGATACGATCCCTCCTTCTCGCCACACCGCATCCCGCTGCGGCCCCAACCACTGCGGCCAGTCGTCTCCCAGTGCCTGTCTCGAAAACCCAATCAATCCCGCGCTCAGGATTAGTCCACCGCAGAGTGCCCGTTTCAGTCTCATGATTCCGCAGTCTACATGCTCACCCAGACCACGGCAAGCCGACGCAAGCAATATCCCTGTCGCGCGGGAACGGATGCATCCCATCCACCGAGCCGAAGCCCGGTCACTCGACTGCTGACACCCTCAGCGCCCGCAGGGTGCGCAGTTCCTTAAACGGAAGGCGCTTCAGGGAACGCCCCCCCGTTTTGCGTTTGGCTCCAAAGCGGGTCCGGTATCTCTGGAATACCTCCTCCACAAACAGC
>JAIPJX010000092.1 GCA_021733945.1 Verrucomicrobiota bacterium
CCATTCCAATCTCGGTAGGGCGAAACGTCCCCGCTGAGCCGCCCCCAACTTCCCAGGCACCAGACCCCGGGAAGCATCAACCGCTGACACCGCCGATGACCACAGATTTTTTCCGTCACCTGTGGCCCGACGCTCACCGGGACGGTTCGCGCCACCTTTCCCCCTCTCCCATTCCAATCTCGGTAGGGCGAAACGTCCCCGCTGAGCCGCCCCCAACTTCCCAGGCACCAGACCCCGGGAAGCATCAACCGCTGACACCGCCGATGACCACAGATTTTTTCCGTCACCTGCGGCCCGACGCTCACCGGGACGGTTCGCGCCACTGCCGTTCGTTTAAGGGATTTGGAAGGCGGGGGTGGTCACAGCGCGCGGGACTCTGCAGCCAGACGTTCGTCGACCAGGATCATGTAGTTGGCGGCGATCAGGTTCAGGCGCCATTCGGAAAGACGCAGTGATTCCTGGAACCAGCGTTTGGCAGCTGCATAGTCGCCCACCTGGAAGAAATGCCATCCATACAGAGCCACCACATAGTAGTTCTTGGGATCCAGCTCCATCGATTTTTCGAAATGCTCCAGAGCTTCATCATACCTGCGAAATCCGTCCAGACACATCCCTGCCCGCAGGTGGTTGTAGGGATCAAACGGATTGATCTCGATCCCCTTGAGGAACCACTGCAACGCCTCCGTCAAATACCCGTCCGATTCTTCCCCCTCGGTGAGTTCACTCAGACTGCGCAATCCCTGACCAATGCGGTAGGTGGTTTTAAAATTGGAAGGTTCCACCTGGTTGGCCAGCTTGAGCGCTTCAACTTCCTTCCGCGTCTCGGCGACGACTTTCCGGGACAGGGCCGTCATCTGCTCCCAATTCAGCGAAGCAGCTCCGGGCGCGTCCAATTCCTGAAACGTTTGAGTGTCCCGCCCGATCGACAAGTGCAGGCGATCGGCCACGGCCACATGCCTGGCTTCCTGAAACCTCACGAAGCCGAGTTGCCCCAAGTACCCGATCCCGGCCAAAACCACCAACGTGACCAGGGTCCGGATCCACCACCTCGAACTCAGCCAATGGCGTTCGGTCGCAAACCGAAGGTAACCGGTCACCAGCGCCATCATCACAATCGTAACCAGGGCGTTTGCAGGAACATGCATGTTGAAGTCCACCAGCGCGTGGAACAAAACAGCCGACAAACCAATCCCTCCCCCGAGAATCAGAGCCCCGCGGCTGCTGGGTTTGCTGGCGATGTCGTTGGCCCGCCGAACAAAATGCCAGGTCTTGAACGCTCCCCAGTATAGAAACACCCACGCAGCCAGCACCAGGACAGCCCCCACCACACCCCAGTCCGCCAGCGTGTTGAGATAATCGTTGTGCACCCACCCCGGGCTCGCCTGCACGATTTCCGGCCGGTATGCCGCAAAACGTTCGTTGAAATGCCCCGGGCCCGCACCCCACCAGAAATGATCCTTCCAGATCTGAACAGCCGGATCCCAGAGATAAAACCGGATGTCAAACACCCCGCCGCTCTCCCTGAAAAACTGACTCCAGCGCTTCTGTGCCTGAAAACCCTGACGCAGGGCAAACAATGCACCCACAGCGAACAGCGTGAGGAACACAAGCGCCGGCAACCGCGTGTCCCGGTAGCGCACCAGGATCGAAAACAAAATGGCCAGCGCGAGGCCGGTGGCCAGCCATCCGCCCCGGGACACCGATACGGCAATGCCCGCGAGCATGACCAGTGCGGCATAACCAAAAAAGACCTTGGTGGCGTGATGGAAACGTCCCTTAAACATAAACGCCAGGGCCAAGGGCACGACAATCTCGACAAAACCCGCAAAATGATTCGGGCAGATGTAGGTGCCCGATCCGCGTCCCATGTACTGCTCCGGTTTCCGCTCCGGATGAAGCAGGTGCCAGACATAGTCCGTGTTCGTGAAGAACTGAAAGATCGCGTAGACCGACAGAGCCATCGCCAGGCAAATCAGCACAATGCCAATCAGTTGAGCCGATTCCTGCCGGTGCAGGTTGTTCAGAACGATGAAGAACAAAAGGCTGTAGGTCAGAACCTGGATCAACTCCCCACGCGCCACATACTGGAGATCGGCGTCATGGGATCGGAACACGGCCAGACCGGCAAACAAAATCACGACCCAGCAGATCGGGGGAAAAAGAAGCCTGTAGTTCTCCTGAAGCCAGACCCGGACAACCCAGAGACTCGCCGCCGCCAGGGTGAGTCCCTGGATCACCAGGAATTCAAACGACCCCACCGCCCCTGCCGACAGGGGTCCAAATACCAGGGCGGCAAGAACCAAACCCAGAATTCCCCGGCCACACCAATTATCAATCTGCTCGCGCTCCATCTCTGCCCACACTACCAGTCGGTCTCGCGTTGGGGCAACACCTGAAGCCCTGGAGCGGAGCCCGTCCCGAAAAGGATTTCGTCAACCGAGGTAATCCCGGGGATCGGTGATATGACCGGTCAGAGCGCTTGCCGCAACCGTCGCGGGCGAGGCGAGGAACACCTGCGATTCCTTGTGGCCCATCCGGCCCGGGAAATTCCGGTTCGTCGCGCTGATGCACTTCAGGGGTGTGTTCATCCGGCCAAACGTATCCACCGGACCTCCAAGACAGGCCGAACAACTCGCGTTCTCGGTCATCTTCACACCGGCATTCACCAGAATGTCCCACACACTCGTGTCATCCCAGAGCGTGGTTTGCAGATCGCGCACGATCTCGGGGGTCGCCGGAACTCCAAAGGTGTCAATGATCACCTTCTTGCCACGCAGAATGCGGGCGAACTCAAGGAAATCACTCGTCTTCCCACCCGTGCACGAACCCATGTACGCCCTGTCCAGCTTCGTGTCCGGCATCTCCTTGGCCAGCTTGCGACGACCCGGGTCCGGATGACACGCCACGGTCGGTTCGAGGCGGGAAAGGTCTATTGTCGTTTCATAAACGAAACGTTCCTCGGAATCGCGCTCCACCGGTTCGTAATTCTCCTTGGTTCCGTTGGCGCGGCAGCGCTGATCCACAAATGCCTGCGTCTTGGCATCAAACTCAAAGATCGCATTCTTGCCTCCCGCCTCGATCGCCATGTTGGCGACGGTCATGCGGTCGTCCATCGACAGGCTTGTCGCACCGGGTCCATCGAACTGCAGCGCCCGATAGGTCGCTCCGTCAAACCCGATCTCACCAATGCAATGCAGGATGATATCCTTGGCCATGACACCCGGCCGCAGCTCGCCTTCCAATCGGAAATGCATGGTCTCCGGAACCTTCAGGAGCAGTCGACCCGTCCCCATTACAAACCCGGCATCGGTGTTGCCAATTCCCGTGGCGAACTGGTTGAACGCACCCGCCATGCAGGTGTGGGAATCCGTCCCAAACAAAATCTCCCCGGGGCGCGTGTGCCCCTTCTGAGGCAGGGCGGTATGACAGACTCCCGCGAAGTTGGCGCCATACTGTTTCTTCAGCAGCCCCTGGGTTGCATCAAACACCCATTTGCCGTCCGGATCATCGATCACATCATAAAAGTAGGGAAGCCCCTGCTCTTTGACGAATTCCCTCAGAATATCCACATTCCGGTTCGACATCGAGTCCGCCGTAAAAATGTAGTGGTCGGGAATGATCACGATCTTCTTTCGGTCCCAGACTTTGGCGGTCGCCCCGAACTCCCGTTTAAACACCCCAATGGTACCCGGACCGCAGACATCATGGGTCATGAGGATGTCGGCCTTGACCCAGACGTTCTCACCGGCCTGGACATTGGGCTTGTCGGCGGCACGCGCCAGGATTTTTTCAGTCAGTGTCATAAATTCCTTATTCCGCTTTCACTCCACCGGAGCCACGCTCGATCAATGCCTCAAGCGCCGGGTTTGGGGCATGCCCTGTTGCCAGAGCCTTCTGATAGTGCCAGCGCGCCAATTCCTTAAACGGCGGTTCTTGAGTTGCGTAGATCAACGCCAGATTATGGTGCGCCCGCCCATAGGTGGGTGCCAGCTGGACCGCACGCCTCAGAGCCGTTTCCGCGGCAGCCCGTTGCCCCATCTGGCTCAACGTGATTCCCAGATAGTTCTGGGTCTCCGGATCATTCGGGTCGGCCTGCGCGGAGCGGCTCAAAAGATCAAGCGCTTCGTCAAACCGGTTCTGCTCATATCGCACACTCCCGAGCACTCTCAGCGCCACCGGATCGCCCGGAGCGAATCCCAGCGCCCGGTTCAAACTGGCTTCGGATTCGGTCAATCGGTTGCGAAGCAACTCCACCGTGCCCAGGCTCACCAGTCCATATACGTTCTTCGAATCCAGTCGGAGGATCTCCTGGAATTTCTCAGCCGCCTCGTCGAGTCGGCCTGCAGCAAAAGCGCGCTCCCCCTCGGACGCCAGCACATCGCCGCCCCTGGGTAATTCCAAAGACCTCCCCGCCCCACCCGAAGCCGGGGGCAGGATCGCGTCCGGTTTCTTGAAAAGCGCCAGTTCCTCCGGCGTGAACGGGATCTTGCGGGCTTCAAACACCTCCAGGCGCGCCCGGAGAATCTCCAACTGGCTCGCTTCCTCCTCCTTCTCAACAATCTCGGTCCGGGCCTTGTTGTCGTAAAGCTGGCGCGTGGTTTCGTTGAGTTTCTTAAGCAATTCATCGCGCTCCGTCTCGATCTTCCGGACTCGGTTGAGCTGCGAGGCGGGATCGGCCGACTCACTCGCAAGCTGGGACTCCAGATCAGCCTTCACGCGCTCCAAGCTTGCCTTCTCCTGACGCAATTCCTGCAGGGCAGCCTGAAGCTTGGCCACGTCCGTTTCCTTCAGGTTCCCGGTGTCTCCCTGGATCCCGCCCTGTGTCTGTCCGACGGGCACGGCGGAGGGTGCCCTCTGATCCTTGACCTCCTGGCTTTCGATCGGGATTACGGGCACACTGGCGCTCTCCTGCTGCATCGCGTGCAAACGGGTTTCCAGAATTTCCTTCTCGCGCTGCAAAGCCACAATCATTTCGGCTTGCTGTGCAATTTTCCGGTTGGCTTCAGCCAGAGCAGCGGAAATCTCCCCGTTCCCGCCCGGCGCGTCTTTGGATTCAGTCGACTTTTCGAGAGCAAGCCTCAAGAGCTCCTTCTCCTTCTCAAGAGCCAGAATCTTCTCCTGAGCCCTGGCCAGTTCCTGAGGGTTCAGGGCGGCGGGACGAGCGGCGAGTGCTTCCTTGAGCTTGGACTGCAGCACTGCGTTCTCAGACTTCAAACGCGCAATTTCCTCGTTCCCCTCCGCGATTCGGGCTTCTTCAGGAGTCGATGGCACCGGTTTCGGAAGATCCTCCCTCTTCTCTTGGCTCGAAACGGGGGGCGGTCCCAGTTCCTCGATGCGCCCGGCCACATAGTCGAGCCGAAATCGAACCACATTCGCGTTCCACGCGGGGAAGGCGGTCTGAATCCTCTTGAGCGCCTCCTGAGCCTCTAAATACTTCGCCCGCGCCGAATCCTGTTGACCATTGCGCAAGGACTGGTCCGCCTCCTGAATGACCCCATAGACCTGAACATATTGCGAATCCTGTCCACGGGTCAAAAGCGGCAGCACACCCAGCGCAAAGAGCGCACAAATGCGAAGCAAAAGCATTTTCATGCGCGCATCGTAGATCAATCGAAACCTTCAATGCAATCTGTTAAATGCGTTCCTCCGCGGCAGCCGCCTCCCGGTCGTCGCCGGGATTGACTCCGTCGACGCCTGTGTGATAGCCTCGCCCCGTTCGTTATGAGCTCTTGCTTAAACCAACAGGTTTTGGTGCTCAACCGCCTCTGGCAGGCAGTCAATGTCTGCACTGCGCGTCGTGCACTGACGCTTCTGTTTGAGGGTCGCGCCGAGGTCGTATCCGGTGGGGATGACGGATCCTTCCAGACATTCAGCTTCAGTCAATGGCAGGATTTTTCACGGGAACAACCGGCAACCGACAGCGTTCACACGGTTTCCTTCAAGATCCGACTACCGCGGGTGATCCTCCTGCTCATCTTTGACAAACTGCCCAAGAAGGAAGTCAAGTTCACGCGCTACAACATCTTTGAGCGCGACAAGAACATGTGCCAGTACTGCGGAAGGACATTTGATCGCAAAGACCTCAACCTGGACCACGTCGTTCCGAGACACCGCGGTGGACCCACCTCCTGGGAGAACATTGTTTGTTCCTGTGTGAAGTGCAATACCCGGAAAGCCAACCGCACCCCAAGCGAAGCCGGAATGATTCTCACGCGGAAACCGAAACGCCCGAAATGGCGTCCGTTCATCCAGGTCACCTTTGGCCTTCCCTGCCACGACAGCTGGAAACATTTCCTTGATGTCGCCTACTGGAACGTGGAAATCGGGGATTAAACCAACCCTCGTTTCAGCTCGGCCCGCTTGATCGGATCATCGGACCGTCGATTCTTTTGCAGCTTCGATCAACTCCCAGAATTTCGGGTTCTCCTCCAGCGCCTGATCTTCCCCGATGGGAAGGCTCGATCGAAACAGAAAGTCCTTCAGTGAGTTTCGACTCAGAATCCGACTGACCACAATTCCCAGTTCGTGCCGTTCGAAATACAAACGGTAATCTCCCAACCGGAACCTGTGCAGTGTTTTGCCGTTTCGTTCCAGCTTGCCATATCGTTCCAGGTCGTTCTTGAGGATCTCGTGGGGAAGACCGCGGAACTCACCCAGTATAAAAAGCTGCAACTCCTTTGGCATCTTAGCCAGCTCAGCGGCGCTGAGCGGATTAAAGATGATCTGAAAAGGTTGCATCTATCGAATTGGTAGCGCGTACGGGAATCGCACCCGTCTTTCAGCCTTGAGAGGGCCGTGTCCTAACTGATAGACGAACGCGCCAAAAAAGCTTGAAAAGCCTATTCGAAAGTTCACCCATGTCAACTCCCTAGTTACAAAAAAAAAGCCGCCCCGTGAAGGGCGGCTTTGTGAGAACAATTGTTCGATTACTTGCGGCGGCGCACCATGAAGGCGGCCAAACCGAGGACTCCCAGAGCGATCGTGGACGGCTCAGGAATCGCTGTCAGGGTGAAACCAGACAATCCGGCCAAAGCGGCAGGAGGAAGGTTACCAC
Organism: Verrucomicrobiota bacterium; assembly: GCA_021733945.1. Taxonomy (GTDB): domain Bacteria; phylum Verrucomicrobiota; class Verrucomicrobiia; order Limisphaerales; family SIBE01; genus JAIPJX01. Next base: position 7,055 of record JAIPJX010000092.1, read on the forward strand.
CACCGAGAACCACGCTGATCGTGTCGGAGCTGCCTTTGGTGAGCGAGGAACCGAAATCGGCGCCGTCGAACGCCCGCAACTGAAGGCTGGCTGTTCCACCGACTCCAACTCCAGGAACAGAGACTTCAACAGCGTTCACATAACCCTGAGCAGCTGCGCTCGAGGTTCTGAACGTTGTGCTCGGGCTCAACGCGGCCAAGGAACCGGCCGAAGCACCACCCCAAAGCTGGGCTGTATAGCCGGCACCAGCGCCGCTGCCGTCAGGCAACAGGACACGGGCATCAACTGTTCCAGTGATGCGATTGTTTAATTGAACTGTCCCCTGACCATAGGCAACCGCAGTCACCATGATCGTTGCCAGCGCGATGATTAGTTTTTTCATGTTTTTGTTTAACTAAGTTTTTGTTCCGATTGTGTCCTTATTGGTTAACGTTGAATGTCCGATCCCACGATCCAGCAGTCTGCTTGGAAAGGAAGAACGCGTCACCCACTTCAAGCGGCTTGAGAGCAGGCAACCAGGCGTTGTCCAAATCGTCAAATGTGCTTGTAGCATACCGCTGAGTGGCTGCGTCCCACTGGAAGATCTGATCACCAGCACCACCAACAAGACCGAGTTCTGCCGCCGTTCCCTTCTGGGGAACCTGCGAGCTGCGGATGGAGAGACCCTTCGGCAGCGGGTTCTTCAGGTCACCCTGAGGAACTTCACCCACGAACGTCACTGTCATCGGCGTAGCACCCGGGTTACGAACGAAGACACCTTCACCAGGCACCACTGTCTGGCTGGCAGCTGCTGCCGGCAGAAACGCACCATCCAAGTCGTCAAATGTCGCAGTCACGAAGGAGGAATTCGCGGAATCGAATTTGAATACCTGTGTTCCGGCAGGAGCCGGGCTAAACAAAGCATTGACGGAGTTGTCGGCTGCAATCAGCGGGTTGGAGATCAGGGCGAATCCATTGGCAGGAATCGTCTTGGTCACATAACCAACTGCATTGACCGAGAATACTTGCGCCATGGAGGAGGCGACACCTGCTGCGCTCAACGCAGCTGTTAAGAGTAGTGTTTTTGTTCTCATTGTGTGTTTTAGTTAATCCGTGTGTGGCCTCACACTCTCAAAAGTAGCAAGCACTGTCAACAGATTTTTGAACATTTTTACACCGCAAACGTCCGCTCCTTTGCCATCCCAACCGAAGTGCCTTCATCCTATCCCCCCCACGAACGCCCCGTCAATACCGAATGTTCCACAAATTACTCAGGACAAGTGTTTTAGCCGGACTTTCCTTCATCCGGCCAGCAACCCGAAGGCGGTACCGGCCAGCACGAGCCAGGCGGAGTTGATCCGATACCGGATCTGCACCACGGTCGCCGCCCCAAAAACCATCCAGGCCGCCCAGTCTGACAGGGCCGAATCCGCCAACCCCCACCCCGCCACCGCCATCAACGCCAGGGCACCGGCATTCGCCCCGTCCAGAAACGCCCCCAAACCGACCGACTGACGAAGCCGCCCCACAAAGGGCGCGCTCAGTGCCACGAACACAAAAGCGGGCACGAATATTCCGACGGTCGCCACGACGGCTCCCGGACCACCCGCCAAAAGATACCCAATGAACGTCGCTGTCGAGAATAGCGGACCGGGAGTGATTTGCCCCACCGCAATCGCGTCAATGAGCTGCGCCTCGGAAAGCCATCCGAGCCGACTCACCAGATCTGCCCGCAGCAGCGCGACCAGCACATAACCGCTTCCAAACAGAACGGCACCAACTTTCAAAAAAACCCCGAACAGCGAGACAAGCGAGAACGAACCACCCCCCCCCAGCGCCAGGACTGGAACCATCGATCCGGCTCCGAAAAGTGGCAGAGGCAAAAGCCCGTTCCGGACTTCCCCGACGGGCACCCTGGACCGGAGGAGCATGCAGAGGCCGGCTCCAAAGAGAACAACCACCTGATTGACTCCGGCCACGCAGAACACAACGGACACAGAACTCACCGCGACCAGCCAGCGTGTCTTGAAGGCGGTGCCTCCGAGGCGCCAGAGCGCCTGCACGATCACGGCGATGATCACCGGCTTGACCCCATAAAGCACTCCCTGGAGTTCGGGCAACTTCCCAAAACGCACGTATGCCCAGGCAAACAGGCAGGTGATGAGCGCCGCGGGAAGAATAAAACAGGCACCGGAAACCATCAACCCGGGCCATCCGGCGCGACGCAGCCCCAGGTGAATCGCCAGTTCGGTTGAATTCGGACCCGGAATGAGATTCGTCGCGGTAATGAGATCCATCAGCTCATTCCGTGTGAGCCATTTGCGGTTCCGGACAAACTCCTGTTCCATCAGGGCGATGTGGGCCACGGGCCCCCCGAAGGCGGTCAATCCGAGCCGAAGGAAAACGAGCGCCAGTTCCACCAGCGGTCGCGGTTGGTCCTGGTCCGGGGTGGTGCTCACCCAAACTTGCGGGTCAATCGAAATCGATCGTACTGGATACGCTGCGCGGAGTTCATCCGCGCGAAGTCAGGCTCCCCCCGGGGACCGGTCGGCCAGCCGGCGTCCGCCGATGCGGGCTGATTTCCGGTTGTCCCGGTGCTCTCCGGCACCGCGGCGGGTACCGCCGGGGTTTTCGAAGCAAGCGGATTGTCCCGCACTTCCGCGGTGGAACGACGTTTCGCGGAGCCGTCATAGCTCATGGACTGGTCGGTCAATTTCAGATCGTCCTCGAGCCTGCGCGTGGGCGGTATCTTCAAAGCCTGCAACAACCCGTGGTACGCGCGCACGGCCTCCTCGGGCGAAACCTCCCCGTCGGTCACCAGGCGAAGCATCTCAATAAATCCCAACTGATGCTCGGCATTATTAATCTTGCGCCCGAACAACGCCACCCGGGCACCGTATTTCTGGGCGTCGTGGATCAATCGAAACGCGTCGTAGGTCGTGCCGGCGCTGCCCCCGAGGATTCCGACAACCAGCGAAGGATCGTACTGAACCAGTTCCTCCATCGACCGGGGTCCGTGGTACACAATCTTGAGGAAAAGCGGCCTGCTGGCTTCGGGCACGCCAGCGAGAATCCGGAGAATGTTGTCGTTGATGAACTCCCCGAGTTTTTCCGGGGCAATCCCCGTCGCCACGTTCGGATCAAAAACCTCCAGGAAATACCGGAACCGTTTGAGCTCGGCCTCTTCGCGAAACTCCTTGAACGCCGCGACCGTGGCCCGGTCCTGCTCCAGCTCATTCACAAACGTCACGGAATACAGCCCCAGATTGGCGCCTGGAAATTCAGTCAACCCGGGATCGCAGGCCACCTTGCCGCACTGGATCTGATCGATCGTCGCGGAGCGAAACGGCTGCGAGGGTTCCGCCGTGTAACACCCGTGCCGCACCGCCCAGATGTCCGTGGTGTCGTTGGCCCGCGCAGCCGGCGTCACGGGGGACCCGCCAAACAATCGCTCCTTGATGCTCAACTGCTCGCTCACATAGGCCGACATCAGCATGATGTCCACCTTCTCCTGCTTGACCACCTCCCGGATGATGTCGAGGAATTCCGGCAGGTTCCGGTATCCGAACTCGGCCCGCGACCAGACCTCCGGCGAAAACCGCGCCCCGCGTTCACCCCGCCCCGCCAGGTATTGGCGCGGTCCGGGGGCCCGCACGCCGAACGCCATGTCCGCATCCTTCGCGTCCGCGAGGATGAATGCCCGGGAGGCTGGATTGGCCCTGATTTCAGAGAGTTTAGAATCAAGCGATTTCATGAGGGCCTATGGGACTGATTTGGGGCGCTTCAGGCCCGGACGTTGGATCGCGTCGTTTGAAGAGCCCGGGCCGAGTTCTGCAGCCCGGTCAGTTCCTTCGGCCAAAGCTTGATCTCGACGTGACGCTCCACCCCCTTGCGACCCACCACCGACGGGACGCTCAGACAGACGTCCCGGATGCCGTAGGCCCCCTGCACGAGGGACGACACCGGCAGCAGACGATGCTGGTCCAGAAGGACCGAATGGATCACATCCCGGATGGCGATGCCGACGGCCCAACCCGCGCCGCCCTTGCGTTTGATCACTTCCGCTCCGCTTCCCTTGGTGCGCTCAAACACGGCGTTCTGAAAGGACGACGTGCACTCGGGCAAGCCCGCCAGCGGCAACCCGTTCACGGAGGCGGAGGACCAGATGGGGATCATCGAGTCGCCGTGTTCCCCAAGGATCAGAGCTTTGACCTGGGCGGGTGGCAGTTTAAGTTCGTCCGCCACCAGCGAGCTGAACCGGGCGGTGTCCAGCATCGTGCCCAGTCCGTATACCTGGTTCCACGGCAGACCCAGTTTCTCCACGGCCAGCTGGGTCAGGATGTCCACCGGATTGGAAACCACAAAAACCTGAGCCGAGGAACCAACCCCGGCCGATTTGATGCTCTCAAGGATCTGGACAAAAAGAGCGACGTTCCGGTTGATCAGGTCCAGGCGCGATTCGTCCGGTTTCCGGCGCAACCCGGCTGTGATCAGAAAAATATCACTGTCCGCCGCCCGCGCGTAATCACCCGCATAAATGCGCTGATCGCCCGCGAACGCGCTCCCGTGCAGCAAATCCAGCGCCTCCCCCTCGGCCATGGCCTGATTGGCATCCAGGATCTGCATCTCGGAAACCAGGCCGCCGCACTGCAGCGCAAACGCCGCGCACGCGCCCACTCTTCCACCCCCGCCTATGATCGTTACTTTCATATTAATTCTCCGGTTGTCCGCCTGCGATTTCCCGAGCCCGCGGCGTTCATTCCACTGCCATTCGGTTCAGAATCGGCAGGGCGGCGTCTCGCCGAGCCGATCTTCCCAGTCACCCTATCTGCACCCGTCGGGCCCGGTCGGACTCGGCCGCCTGACCCGGTGCCCGGACTATCGCGCTCCGCTCAGGATCTGATCCGTGATTGCCTGGACCAGGGCTTCGGTGCTCGGATCCGGCGCGACCGACGGGCTTTCACCGGTTGCGCCGCGCTCGGGCAACGCGCAGGTCACGCCCGGGCGCCACTCTGCGTTGTCGCACAGTTCACACTCTTTGAGGCCGATGCGCGGATCAGGAATGCCAAGCGTCTGCTTGATCTTGAGCAGGTCCTGGAGTTGGCTGGGCGAAAAGGTTTTCATCGGCTGACCCAGCTGGGCGGCCACCAGGACGGTCCGGCAGTAGGCCTCCAGAATCTCCATCTTGAAGTAGGCGTCCTCAACGTCGTTGTGACTCCAGGACACGACCCCGTGATTGGCCATCAGCACGGTGTTGTGTTTGTCCACCAACTCCGCCACCAGATGCCCCATCTCCGGCGTGCCCGGGGTCCGGTACGGCGCAATGGGCACCTTGCCAATAAACACTTCGATCTCGGGGATCATGCACGAGGGGGGCTCCACGCCGGCAACCGCAAAACCGGTGGCATAGGGCGGATGGCAATGCACGGTGGCCTTGGCCTTGGGCTGGGCTTTCATGATCTGCAGGTGCATCAGGATTTCGCTGGTCCGTTTCTTGATGCCCGCCTTTTGATTGCCCTCCAGGTCGACCAGGCACATGTCCTCGGGTTTCATGAACCCCTTGGAAATCAGGGTCGGCGTGCACAATGCCAGATCATCCGCAACACGAATCGCGATGTTCCCCCCGTTGCCATCGACATAAGCGCGCTGCCAGAGGCGCTGCCCAATCTCACAAATCTTCTGCTTCAGGGCGGTCATCTCCGGCGAGTTGAAGAACCGCTCCAGGTCCGCGCTCGAACTGGAAGCCGACACGCTCTTCGAAGGGGACGGCCCCGCTCCGGTGCCCGCCACGGTTCCGCTCCGACCAACCGGACCGCCGGAATCCCTCAACAGATCCCGGGCCGACGGCGTGTAAACCGCATCGGCGGGCAGGCTGCTCAAATCCCCCCCCTTGCGAATCAATTCCTCTACGTCTCTGGCGCTAATTACAGTTTTCATTTTTCAAACGGCGCATAATACACCTCATCCACAAGGGCCGCGTTGATGGCGTCAATCGCCGTCGGCACCTCAAACGGAGTGGCTGCCTCGCGCCCCTCCACAAATCCAATCGTCTGCCCAACTCCGCCCCCGATGGCATCGTACACCACCACACTCGGATCAGCGCTCAACCCTTCGATTGCGTCGATTCCCCGCTGGAAATGTTCCCGCGTGAACGGACTCACAATCAGCCACCGACCGCCCGTGAGGGACGGAACGGCGCGGCACAAAGTCACCCGGCCTATCACGGTTCCAAGTCTCATAATCCTTCCGGCCTAAACCGGCACCCCGGGCTCTTTCTCATCCACGATGGCTACAATCATCCAGCGTGCCGGACTCTTCGGGTCCCCGACCGCTGCCCGCGCCGCGCTCCCGTCCGAGGAAATCAGAACCCGCTGATGCAACCCGGCGCCATGCGCGTCGATCGCCACCTGGGGCGATCCTTCAGGATCCCCCGCGTTGCCAATCGGCTGGCAGATCACCAGCCGCCATCCCTCGAAACTGGGATGTTTCCGGATCGCCACCACGTTTCCTTCCACTCGGGCAAGAAGCATGGGGTGCTCAGTAAATTCTCAGGTTGTCCACCATGACGCACCGGCGAACCCGGCAGAAAGTCCTCGGATTGGTGACCCCTTCCCCGGTGGGTGTCGCAATGGAATAGCTCAGGTATCCCTCGCCCCCGAGTCCCAGTCCCGCCATGCACGGGCCGTTCTTCACGAAAATCGTGGTGTCCAGCGCCCGTGCCATCGCCGTGATGTTCTCCACGTCGTGCGAATGAATGATCGCGGTGTGTTTGTACTCGTGTTCAGCCACCTTGGAGGCGCGAATGCCCTCCTCGATGCTGCGCACCCGGACCACCGGAACGAACGGCATCATCTGTTCCTCTTTGACAAACGGATGATCCGCGTCGGTCTCGCCGAACAACAGCTGCGTACCGGCCGGAGCGTTCGCACCGGCCGCCTTGGCGAGCACCGCGGCGTCCTTGCCGATCAAATCCTTGTTCACGACAGGCTCGGAGCAACCGCCTCCGTGCCCTTCCTTGAAGGTGAACGCCGCCTGGGTCAGCCGCTCCAGCGTCGCTCCGCTCAGGCGCGCCGCCCCATGATTCTCCATTTCCGCCATGAATCGATCGGCCACGGTGTCCAGGACAAATACCTCCTTCTCGCCAATACAAAGCAGGTTGTTGTCGTAGGCCGCTCCCTGAATCACCGACCTGGCCGCCCGTTTCATGCAGGCCGTGTCGTCCACCAGCACCGGCGGATTGCCGGGCCCGGCGCAGATGGCCCGCTTGCCGGTCTGCATGGCCGCCTTGACCACGCCCGGCCCGCCGGTCACCAACAGCAGTCGCACCACCTCGTGCGCGCACATTTGTTTGAAAGTATCGAACGAGGGCGACTCGATGATGCAGGCAATGTTCTCTATGCCGGTCTCCCGATGAATCGCCTGATTGAATGCGCGCACGGCCACGGCAGCGCAGCGGCTGGCGGCCGGGTGGGCGTTGAACACCACCGCATTGCCGGCAGCGGCAATATTCACGATGTTGCCGCTCAGGGTCGGGATCGAATGGGTCGACGGAGTGACGGCCCCCACAACCCCAAACGGGGTGTATTCCTCCAGCGTGATCCCGTGATCCCCGCTCAATGCGTCCGGACGCAACCACTCGACACCGGGCACCAGCTTGATGATTTTGAGCTTCTCGATCTTGTGGTCCAGACGACCGATCTTGCTTTCGTCCAGCTCGAGCCGACCCCATTCCTCGGCCTTGGCTTCGGCCATGCCCTTGACGATGTCAACGATCTTGCGCCGGGCTTCAACTCCCTTGCTCTGCAACTGGAGATACGCTTCATGCGCCGCTTCACACGCCTGGCCGGCATCCGAAAAAACACCAAAGGCACCCCGCACCGCGGCCCCGGGCGTGGCGTGGCATTTGCAGGACGCCCCGGCAGACGGAGGGGGCACGGCGGCAGGTGCCGGACCTGAGACGGGCGCGCGGCCCAGCCGTCCCAACACCTCGGAAACGACATCGCGGATCAAAGCTTCATTCACAGCACTCATTTCAATTCCTTAAAAAAACACCCCGGAAACACGCTTCGTTCCCAACGGCACACACGCGCATCACGCGTTTTTCGCGTTAAACACCTCTTTACCCAGCACATCCACCGTGTCGACGATTCCGACGATCACCGCATCCACGGGGGCATCCTTCAAATTGGGCGCCAGGCGGGCGGAACTTCCCTGGCAAAACAACACCATCTCTCCGATGCCCGCACCCACGCTGTCGACCGCAACAATCGTATTGGACCCCGGCCGGAACTTCGAAGGGTCCTTCGGATCGACGAGCTGAGGCCGCAGGATGAGCAGCTTCTGCCCAGACAGAGCCGGGTCCTTCTTGGTCGCAACGACCGATCCTTCAACAATTGCCAGAAACATGATCTGAGTCCGCGTGGTTCAACAAGGGTTCCTGCGAACCGCAACAAACGCCCGGGCGGGAGGATCCCCCCTCCATCGGGCGTCGCCGCTCGTCCGCAACATCCCTACTTCTTCTTCGGCAGGACCGCGTCCACGTCGGAGTGCGGCCGCGCAATCACGTGCACGCTCACGACCTCGCCACCGATTGCCTTGATGGCCTGCGCGCCGGCGTCCGTGGCCGCCTTGACGGCCGCCACATCACCCACCACCACGGCGGTCACCATGGCGTTGCCGACCTGCTGCATGGGGCCCGCGAGCTCGACGTTCGCCGCCTTCAACATCGCGTCCGTGCCCTCGACCAGAGCCACCAGCCCGCGTGTTTCAATCATTCCAACTGCTTGATTTGACATAACGATTTGTTCCTAATGAATGTTAATCCGAGAGTGTTATTTATTGAGAAATCGGTGAACCTCCCGCGCCACCACCAACTCTTCATTCGTCGGGATGACCATGACCTTCACACGGGAGTCTTCGGCGCTGATGACGCACTCGGCCGTTTCGGGCCGGACATTGCGCGCCGGATCCAGGACAATGCCCAGCTGGTCCAGACTGGCGCAGATCGAGGCGCGCATCTCGCCGCGGTTCTCGCCGATCCCGGCAGTGAATACCAGCGCGTCGGCACCATTCAATTGAGCCAGATAAGCACCGATCCAGTGCCGCGCCTGATGCACAAAAACTTCGAGAGCCAGTCGGGCTTTGGCGTTCCCAACGGCTGCTTCCGCCTGGATGTCCCTCATGTCGTTGGACACTCCGGACAACCCCTTCAAACCGGACTCCCGGCACATCTGCCCCTCCACCTCATCCAGCGAGAGCCCCAGGGACCGCATCACAAACGGCACGGCAAACGCATCCAGGTCCCCGACCCGATTGTTGTGGGGCAGGCCGGACTGAGGGCTCATGCCCAGACTGTTGCCCACGGCCACTCCGTTCAGGATGCCCGTGATGGAGGAACTGCCGCCCAGATGACACGAGATCACCCGGCAATCCGGCCCGGTCACCGGCGAGATCCCCCCGTCCACATAAAGCTGGCGCGCGCGCTCGGCCACATCGGGGCGCCCGAGCAACTCGGCCGATCGTTCCGCAATGAATTTGTGGCTCGCGCCGTGGAACCCCCACCGCCGAACCCCCGCCTCATTCCAGGATTCAGGCACCGCATACCGCATCGCCGCCTCGGGTGCCCATTGATAAAACGCGGTCTCAAACAACCCGACCAGCGGGGTCCCGGGCATCCGCCGAGCGAAAAGACGAATGCCGGAGATGTAGGGCGGGTTGTGGGCGGGCGCAATGGCGTTGAACGCCTCCATGGCCTCGACGGCGGATTCGTCCAACCGCACGCAGCCGTTCAGGCCACGGGCCATCACCGCCTTGAATCCCACCGCTGCCAGCTCGGATTCCGAGGCAATATGCCCGCCCTTCAGGAGCTCACCCAGACAGCTGTCGATGGCCGCCGGGTAATCGGACACCCGTTCGTAACCGCCCCGCGCGAGCAATTGCCCGCGCCCGTCCGAAAAATCGAACAGGCGATACTTCAGCGATGTCGACCCGAGGTTGGCGACGAGGATTTTCACCCGGTGACGAGGGAAAGCAGACGCCTACTGGAGCCACTTGCCAAGGCCCGAAAGTCCTTCGTGCGGACGGGGGATCACCTGCACGCTGACAACCGTTCCAACCTGTGAGGCGGCGGCGGCCCCGGCATCCGTGGCGGCTTTCACCGCGGCGACGTCGCCCCGGAAAAACCCGGTCACGTAACCACTGCCGATCTTTTCCCATCCCACCAAGGTGACATTTGCGGACTTGAGCGCCGCATCGCAGGCTTCCAGGAGCGCGCAAAGGCCCTTGGTCTCGATCATTCCAATTGCTTGTTGAGCCATAAAATAAATTCGGTTTAACGGTTCACTGACTGACTGCGACTACTTGCCACCCTTGGCCGGTTCGCCCAGAAACGCTTTCAGCAGGTCGTCGTGCGGACGCGCCAGAATGTGGGAACTCACCAACTCCCCCACCCGACTGGCCGCCTTGGACCCGGCATCGACGGCCGCTTTCACGCTGCCGACATCGCCTGTGGCGAGCACGGTGATCAGCCCGCCGCCAATCGGCACGGTTTTGACCAGCTTCACGTTCGCCGCCTTGACCATCGCATCGCTGGCTTCCACACTGCCAACATAGCCCTTCGTTTCGATCATTCCCAATGCATCGCTCATACAATTCCGATTTCTTTGAATGTTGAATTCTGACGATCGCCGGCCTCCCGCAAGGCCGATGACGCTCTACAGATTATTTTAACAGCTCACACCGGCTGTTCGCCTGAAGATTGCACGCATTGCCTTCATCCGTGTCAATATGCACCTCCAGCTTAAAACTCTTGTCCACCCGCACCAGCATCTTCTCAAACGCCACTCCGCAGGGCCCGCCCACCCGCAACTTCATGTCCTGACCGTGCTGCACCCCGTAAAAAGCCGCGTCGTCCGGATGCATGTGCACATGCCTCAAAGCCCGGATGATCCCGTTGGGCATCTCGAAAAATCCCGCCGGCCCCATCAGCATCGCCCCCGCCGTGCCCTCTATGTTCCCCGAAGGCCGCAAGGGAATGTCAAAACCCAGCGCAATCGCATCGGTATACGCTAGCTCCACCTGATTCAACGTTCGGCACGGCCCCAGGATCCGAAGGTTCGATATCACACGACTCCGCGGGCCAATCAGTGTCACGGTCTCCTTGGCCGCAAACTGCCCATCCTGATACAGCCACTTGTGAGGCGTCAACGTGTGACCCTTGCCGAAAAGCAACTCCACCGTCTCCTGCGTCACATGACAATGGCGGGCGCTGACGTTGACAACGAGCGGATTTGGGCCGGCAGCCGTTCCCGGCAGGGGCTTGCCCAAACGCTGATAGACCGCCTGGCGCACCAAGTGCTCAACCACAGCCCGGTGGGGCGCAATGTTTTGAGTAGCCATAACCAACCCTGTTTTTGACAAAAAATGGCATTCTGTCAAATATAATCTTGCAAAATCTACCAGATTCTACCATTCGTTACCACCAATGCAGCCTGAAGCACGTCAGTGCCGGATCGAGGAATACCTCCAGAAAGTCGAGTTCGCATCTCTGGACGAGCTCTCCGAGCACGTCGACGCCTCGACTTCCACAGTCCGCCGGGATCTGGATATCCTTGAGGCCAAAGGGTCTGTGAGGCGCACCCACGGCGGCGCCCGGTTGGTGAACCCGCGATCCGAGGAGTTTATCTTTTCCACCCGCGACACCCATCAACTCGAGGAAAAAGAGGCGATCGGACGGGCATGCGCCGAGTTGATCAGCCCCAATCAGAGCGTCATCATCGACGCCGGCACCACGGTTTATCACGCCGCACGGCATCTGGAGAGCAAACAACCGCAGATCATCACGAACTCGCTCCCGGTGGCCAACCTGTTTGCTTCGGCGAGCCGACTGGAAGTGGTGGTTTCCGGCGGAGTGATCTACCCGCGTCTGGGCGTGCTGGTGGGCCCGCAGGCAGTGGAGGCATTCTCGAAGATCCACGCCGACGTCGCGCTCATGAGTGCGGGCGGCATCACGGAGGAAGGTATCACCAACTCCCACGGACTGCTGATCGACATCCAGCGCGCCATGATCCACGGGGCCCGAAAGGTCATCTTCTGCTTCGATCACACAAAATTCGGGCGCAAATCGGTTTCCTTCCTGTGCAAACTCGATTGTATTCACACCATCGTTACGGATGCGGCAGCTCCGCCGGATCTGGTTGGCGCTCTTCGGGACCGGGGACTCGAAGTCATCGTTGCCGCCGGGGCGTAGGCGGCCCCGCCTTGAAACCTGGCGTCATCGGAATAAACGGCGGAACCGGCATGCAGGTCTTCCCCGGCCCGATACGACTGGACAACACCTTGATCGCCGACAACCGGCTGGAAGCAGTAACCGAATCCAGCATGCGAACGACAAGGTGGGGCACAGACCACTGCCATTGGTTTAAGCTATTCGGAGGGTAGGGCGAATCCGTCCCGGTGAGCCGACAAGCGGTTGAGCGAAGGTGGGTTGAGCGGCTCAGCGAGGACGCTTCGCCCTGCCCGCAATGCGGTCGCCAGGCAACCGGACGGTGGATCCAACGTGAATCGGCCAAACGGGTGAACGCCCCGTATTTCCTGGTCACCTTCAGCTGGAAGGACCGCTCGGACCACAACCGCCGACGCGAACTCACCCTGCCGGGCACCGAATTCGTGAAGCGCTATCTGCGTCACGTGTTGCCCAAGGGACTGCGCTCTGTCCGGTACTCCGACTTCTGTCATCCGGCGGCCTGGAACCCACGGGGGCGCAACCACTTTGTCCCTGCTGGATCCATTCCGGGCATCAGCCCCGAAAACTGTGATCCACGAGTGTTTTTCCAACCGTCATTCTCCGTCTGGAATCCTCTCCCGATAATCGAAACCACCCCAGCCGGAACAATCCAACCTGCATCGTCTCAGGAAAACACCCCCACCGCCTTCCAGACACTCAGCAAGACTCAAACACAACTGCCATAGCGCTCTGCGGAAACTTCACGAATGGCGATTTCTGAATGGCCGACACGAGATCTGACGAACGTCACCCGTGGACCGACGGCGATACACTGGCCCAATCTCTGGGAAATTGCGAAGGATCGCAACATGATCAACAATCTCATCTCCCACCCGGATCGCTGCACTCGGATTATCCGTCGCAATGTTACCGAACCAAGTCCTCGAGATCTTCTAGCGCCGGATTCGTCCAGACTATCCGGAAGTCCATGATCGGATCAGCTCGCGGACATCTTCATGCTCCCGAACCTGGCCTTCATCGGCAGCGCGCTCGCCCTCTTCGATTCGCTGAAGGATCCTGATCTCTTGAACGGTATCCGTATAGTCGGCATCCTCCGGCAGCCGCCGAATCGCATCCAGAATCATGTCTTTCTTGCTCATTAATGAACTATGCCCCGTCGCTTAGGTGGTGGCAACGATGGCTTTTGTGCAACGTCGGACCTGAGCGATGCGGGCGGCCAGGAGCGCCGCAATCGACGACTGATGTGGGCCGCCCGCATTCGCTCCAGTGATTTTGTTCAGCGATACTTTCAAGTCTATGGCAATTCACCAACGAAACACGAGCGGGAGCAAAGGCCGGAAATCTGCCAGCTCGCCGCTCGACTCGTGGTCGAAACCCAGCTCTACGAGATAGCCCGATCCCACGCGGAACTGAACCACGCCACTGGTTGCTACCGCCGTCATCGCAGGCGAAAGACCATCGCCGTGGGGACCACTCACAAAATGCGCGCCAACGCCAGTCTCTGATGTCGCGGCAATTGAATCGCTTCACGCGTGACTTCTTCCAGTGCCATGCTCATGGCAAAACAATACTCCGTGCCTGCCATATGTCGAGAACGCGCAGTCAGTCAACGTCAGAGGTCAGGCGCGGCGCGGAGCGACGTTGCCTGTACTGACTTGTTGGCATAATTTTTAGTAGGAAATGTTATCGTATGTTCGTTTGGTTATTTCGAATAATTTGATTCCAAATTTGAGGATTGGTTCGGACCTTGGTAAATACGATTGTTTGCAGTATCCGCAAGAAAATGGATCGTAAAGTCCCGTCGTTCCGTAACTTTCTTCTATAATGATTTTAACTGCATCAGACACAAATGCGATTGGATTGTCCTGCAGTGTTGAAACCGAAATTCTTGAAGTCTTTTTGTTGGCCTGGTAGAGAACGTGTTCCGTGTTCATTTCGGAAAGATCTGCGTAAAAGTATCGGTCGTAATTTTTCTTTCCGTCGATGAATACGGAGTTCGCCCGCAAGCAAAACTCAGTGCTCGATAGTTGAATATCTTTGGTTTCGTTCATCTATTCTTTGCCACCGTGCGAGGTCAGCCACAGCTCCCGGGAGCGCCGCGCCGCCTGCAACGAGGTGAATGGAAAACCCAAAGGCGCAAAACTGCAAGCGCGGGGCGCTGTTGACTGCACCGTTTTGTATGAGGCTTCTTTCGAATCATCTTGTTACTGTATCCAATCGCTGACGACGCTCATTCCCCGAACGTTGCTGAAGTCTGACGGAAGCTGATTCTTCAGCGGAGATTGGCCGATCAGGACCTTTGCATCGAAGACTAAGTTTTCCTCGTAAAAACTGGCACCCAAGCGCCATTTCGTCGCCATTGCTGGTTTCGGGATCGAGACCGTTCCAGTTGCTCCCGGGTTGATTCGCACATCGCCAACCGGAGCAAGCGACAGATTCGTCATCTTCTGATCCGGAAACTCGACATAGAAACTGTCCGGGCATACAATCGGTGAACTTCGCTTGTTTACGAATTCAAATCGGAGCTTCTTGCCGTCTCGGTCTTGATCGCGACTCAATTCCAGCGAAACACCACTGATCGAAATTGCTCGAGGGTCTGGATTTTTTCGCATCACCAAGACCGCCAAAATTATGCTGATTGTCAGGGCGAGGGCCCCAGCAACGAACTTAACCTTCTTTCTCACAACGACAAGTGGAGGTGCCGGATGCATCCCGCCCCGCGGGAGGAATCCGGTTACCTCGCACGGCTGGTTCGGTGATTGCCTCGCTGAGCGTAACTGCCTGCCAAGTGCTCTCTGTGGCCCTCTGTGGTTCTCTGTGCCCTCTGTGGTTGAACAGAACTGCAGATTATCCAACGCCTGAATCCCGCCCGATGCTCTGGGATGCTACCTGTTGAG
>JAIPJX010000093.1 GCA_021733945.1 Verrucomicrobiota bacterium
AATCCTGGCCCTCGCCTCCGGTTTGGGCATTGAGCTACCCATGACCGTCTGGCTGGTGATCGTGCCGATCATCGTCTGTCTTTCGGCTCTTCCCATTGCTCCGAGCGGACTCGGGGTCAGGGAAAACCTGTACGTCATGATGTTGGGAGCGACCGGGGCGCATGTGGAACCCAAGGCGGCCCTGTCGCTTTCGCTGCTCGCTTTCGCGGGGAGCTTGTGTTGGAGTGTGGTGGGTGGATTTGTTTACATGGGCAAACGCGAGCGGGAGCGGTTGTTTGAGATAGGGGATTCCGGCACCTTTTCAGGCGGCTCCTGATCGGACGGTTCGGGTGCATCGGTGTGCGTGATCTTGCTGCAGGTGGAACACCCGACCGGAACAGAAAAGGGCCGGGGATCGACCTGGCCGGTGTGGAAACGACGGGCGTAGAGCGACTGGGTTATGGATAAGCTGCTGTTAATTGATGACGAAGAGGACGTTCAATATTCGTTTGGACGCATCTTTGATACCCCGGGCATTCGGCTCGCGACTGCGTCCAGCGGTGAGGAGGGGCTCAAGGTTGTTCCCGTGTTTAAACCCGACCTGGTGATCATGGACGTCCGCATGGGCGGGATCAGTGGATTGGAGACACTGCGGAAACTCCGGCAGATGGACGCCAAATTGCCCGTGATCATGATGACGGCGTATGGGACCACGCAGACGGCCATTGAAGCCATGAAGTTGGGGGCCTACGACTATCTGCTCAAGCCGTTCGATGTTCCCAAGCTCAAGAAGATTGTGGAGGCGGCACTGGATGCGGCGCGAGCCATGCGGGAAGTGATCTCCTACCAGCCGCTCCTGGAATCTGAGGACTACGATCTGGGCATAGTTGGTCGAAGCGAGGGCATGCAGAGTGTGTTCAAGCTCATTGGTCAATTGGCGGGAAGCGACGCGACGGCCCTCATCACGGGCGAGAGTGGCACCGGCAAGGAGTTGGTGGCGCGGGCCATCTACAACCACAGCAAGCGCTCGGACCAGACGTTTGTGGCAATCAATTGCGCTGCCATCCCGGAAAACCTGCTGGAAAGCGAACTGTTTGGTCACGAAAAGGGTGCCTTCACCGGTGCCACCAGCCAGAGAATCGGAAAATTCGAACAGTGCAACCATGGCACGATCTTTTTGGATGAGATCGGGGACATGACTTTGCCGACCCAGACGAAGATTCTGCGCGTGCTCCAATCGGGAACCTTCGAACGGGTTGGAGGGAATCAGCCCGTTTCGGTGGATGTGAGGGTGATTGCGGCGACGAACAAGCCGCTGGAGCCCGCGGTGGCGGATCGGCAGTTCCGCGAAGACCTGTTTTACCGGCTGAACGTGGTTCGGATCGAGATCCCCCCCCTCCGTAGTCGAAGGTCGGATATTCCCCTGCTGATCAATTACTTCCTAAAAAAAATCGCGCAGAGCCAGGGACAGGCTCCCAAATCGATTTCTCCGGAAGTGGTTGAATCCATGGAGAGGTACGGCTGGCCCGGCAATGTTCGCGAACTCGAGAACGTGATCCGGCGCGCTCTTGTGGTGGCCAAGGGTGAGGCCATCCTTCGGGCCGACCTGCCCCCGGGGATCGTGTCGCCTCCCGCAGCTCAGGCGGAGCCCGGGCGGACAGGCGCGGTGGATGTTGAGGCTCAGGGAGGGGATTTCCGGTCCCTGGCCCGCGCGTTGTTTGACTGGGCGCGATCCGACACCAAGCTCAAACTCATCCCGGCCGTGGAACGGGAGCTCATCATTCACGCGCTTGCCGAGACGGCTGGAAATCAGCTTCGAGCTGCTCAGTTGCTGGGAATCACACGAGCCACGCTTCGAAAACGAATCGAGAAACACGGAATCAAACAGGCGCTTTCGATCGAATAGCCTGAGTCGCGGAAGGCATGAACCCCGGCTGTTCGGGGCGATGTCGGCAGGGATGGTTCTGGATCCGTTCCTCAAAAAGGAGGCACCCGAAGGAAATCGCTTCCGGGAATAAAAAAACGCTTGTGAGAAATTTCACAATCAGGCAATTTGGGAGCGCTTCGACCGTGTTATGCCTCGCTCACGGGCCAGATTGGCCCGGAGAGATGTACGAAAAGTGTCTATGTTTTTTGCAAGATTAGCCGTTGCCATCTGCCTCACGACCCTGCTTTCCGCAGGGCTTGTGGCTGCTGAAGCCGCTCATGATCATTCAGACGGGGTTGCCCACGCCGAGACTGTCGGCGCGGAACAGGTGGGCCATGCCGCCCATCATACTCTGACGCCGTACGCGGTTGAGATCGCAAACGTGGGTGGGTTTCGAATTACCAATTCCATGTTGGTGACCTGGATTGTGGCCGCTGGATTGATCATTTTTGCCCAGATGGCGACTCGCAACATCCGGGCAGTGCCCGAGGGAGCCCAGAACTTTTGGGAATGGATGGTCGAAAGTTTGCACGATTTTCTTCAGGGTATCATTGGAGTCGACCTTGTTAAGCGGACCTTCTGGTTTTTTGCGACACTCTTTATCTTCATTCTCTTCAGCAATTGGATGGGGCTGATTCCCGGTGTGGGCACCATTGGGTGGGGAACGACCGGGGAACACGGGTTTCAGGTGGCTGATCCGCTGTTTCGGGGTGCGAACGCCGATCTGAACATGACCTTCGGGATGGCGATGGTGTTTTTCGCCTGCTGGACGGTTTGGGCGCTGCAGGTGAACGGTCCCGGGGGATTTTTGATGCATATTTTTGGTCCCAAGGGTGAGACGGCGGGTCTCATGAAGGTGATGATGGTGGTTGTGTTTTTGGCGGTTGGACTGCTCGAGGTGGTCTCCATCCTGTTCCGGCCGGTTTCACTGAGTTTTCGGTTGTACGGCAATGTGTTTGCCGGTGAGAACATGCTCGAATCCATGTCCCGCCTTGTCCCGGGATGGATTGGTTCGGTGATGATTCCGATACCGTTTTATTTTCTCGAGGTTTTGGTTGGTCTGGTTCAGGCGCTCGTGTTCATGCTTCTGACGGCGGTGTTCACACTGCTGATTTGTACGCACGACGACGAAGGTCATGCGGAAGGCCATCATTAAACCTGATGCCGTGAGGGAGCCCGGGGTGTCCGGGTTCGGCACGCGAAAGCAGCGAACAATTATCAATTTGGCGGTTTGACCGTGTTCAATCGCGGGAACTGCCGAGCAAAAGAAAGGAACAGTATGTTGATGCCTATGTTGGCGGAGATGACGGGTAACATTCATATCGGTCTGGCGGCCCTCGGTGCGGCCATCGGCGTCGGTATGATCGGGGCGAAAGCTTCCGAGGCGGTCGGGCGCAACCCCGGAGCGGCCACCAAGATTCTGGTGCAGTCGATTCTGGCGATCGCGTTTGCGGAAGGTATCGTGTTTTTCGCGATCTTCCTCGCGACGGCAGCCTGGCCTGCACAGTAGGACGAACGGTGAATTAATGGCGCGGATTCGGAAACGGTCCGCGTCGTTCCCAAAATTTCCAAATGGATATGGAACCAGTTTTTTTCGCGAATATTGTGGCGAGCACGGCGAAGCAGTTTGGCGTGGATGCGCCGCACTTCATCTCGCAGGTGATCAGTTTCGGAATTGTGGCGTTCCTGCTCCAAAGGTTCGCTTACAAGCCGATTCTGAAGGTGCTGGAGGAACGCCGGGAGAGAATCGCCGAAGGGTTGGCGAACGCGGACAAGATCAAGAAGGAGCTGGCGCAGACGGAGGTGGCCCGGCAGGAGATCCTCAGCCAGGCAAATATCCAGGCCAACAAGCTGATCGAAGAGGCCCGCGCCGCGGCCGCCCGGGTTCAGGATCAGGAGACCCAGAAGGCAATCGCCGCAGCGGAACAAATCTTGTCCAAAGCCCGCGAGGCAGCCGCTCAGGATCACGCCCAGATGATTGCGGATGTGAGACGTGAGGTGGGGCAGTTGGTGGTGATGACCACCGCCAAGGTCATTGGCAAGGTTCTGACTCCGGAAGATCAGAAACGCCTGGCCGAAGAGGCAAGCAGTCAATTGGCGGCTTGATCAGCGGGTGATGTTACAAACGACGAGTTTCTGATCCGCAAGAGGCGATGAAGATTTCAAAACAGGGCCGACGCACAGCCAAGCAGTTGCTTCGCTGCTGCCTCTCCGAGGGTGTGCTTGATGAGTCGCGGGTTCGGAAGACCGTCGACATCATGATCGAGAAGAAGCCCCGGGGTTACTTCGGCATTCTGTCCCATTTCCAGCGTCTGGTGGGGCTCGAAGTCGCCAAACGCAGCGCGCGGGTTGAGAGCGCAGTGCCCATGACTCCCGAGATTCAGGCGGGTGTGGAAAGCGGGTTGACCGGACGGTATGGGAAAGGGTTGGCGATTTCCTACCACACAAACCCGGAATTGATGGGCGGCTTGCGCATTCAGGTGGGAAGTGACGTTTACGACGGCAGCTTGGCGGCCCGTTTGAAAGGGCTTCAAGACAGTTTTTAAGCACCCAATTTGGGTTCCAGTCAGGTATTTCGATAAGATATGAGCACTCTATTACAGGAAATTGAAGCCCAGATCACGGGCGCCAAGGTTGCGGTCGAGAAACAGAACGTGGGTGTCGTCCGTGAGATTTCGGACGGCGTGGCCAAGATCGAAGGTCTGGCCGACGCGATGCTCAACGAGATGCTCGACTTTGGAAACGGAGTCACGGGTTTGGCTCTGAATCTCGAGGAGACCGAGGTTGGAGCGATCATTCTGGGGGATTACCTCGGCGTGCGGGAGGGTTCTGAAGTGCGCACAACCGGAAAATTGCTCTCCGTTCCCGTCGGCAAAGGCCTTCTGGGTCGGGTGGTCGATACCCTGGGCACACCGGTGGATGGCAAGGGACCGATCAAGGAGGATGCATTTTATCCGGTGGAAAAAATCGCCCCCGGCATTGTCAAACGCAAATCGGTCAGCCAGCCGTTGCAGACCGGCATCATGGCCATCGACGCCATGATCCCGATTGGCCGTGGTCAGCGCGAACTGATCATCGGGGACCGCGCAACCGGCAAAACCACGATTGGCGTGGATACCATGATCAATCAGGCGCGGATGAACAAGGTGGGCCGTGAATCCGGCGACCCCAGTTTCCGTCCGGTTTATAGCATTTACGTGGCTGTCGGCCAGAAGCAGTCCAACATTGCACGCGTGATCGCGGAGTTGGAAAAAGCGGGTGCGATGGACGACGCGATCGTGGTGGCCTCCGGTGCCGATTCTCCGGCAGCCGCCCAGTATCTTGCTCCGTTTGCCGGTGCAGCCATTGGGGAATGGTTCATGGACAACGGAATGGATGCGTTGATCATCTATGACGATCTTTCAAAGCAGGCCGTGGCTTACCGCCAGGTGTCCCTGGTGTTGAAACGTCCCTCCGGACGCGAGGCGTATCCGGGTGATGTCTTCTACCTGCACAGCCGGCTTCTGGAGCGAAGTGCCCGTGTCAACGAGGCGAACGGAAACGGATCTCTCACGGCCCTTCCGATCATTGAAACCCAGGCTGGTGACGTTTCCGCCTATATTCCGACCAACGTGATTTCAATCACGGACGGTCAGATCTATCTGGAAACCGACCTGTTCTTCCAGGGCATTCGTCCGGCCATCTCGGTCGGTCTCTCGGTGTCCCGGGTCGGATCCGCCGCGCAGATCAAGGCCATGAAACAGGTGGCTGGCCGGATCAAGCTGGACCTGGCTCAGTATCGTGAGCTGGCCGCGTTTGCCCAGTTCGGATCGGACCTGGACGCGAAAACACAGGCAACGCTCGAACGGGGAAAACGCATCGTCGAGTTGTTTAAGCAGATTCAATACAACCCGATTGCCGTTGAATTTCAGGTGGCCATGCTTTGGGCCATGCAGAACAACCACCTCGACAAGGTCCCTGTGGACAAGATCAAGGATTTCCAGGCAAAACTGACGGATTTCCTGAGCACTCGCAAAGGTCCCTTGCTCGAGAAGATTCGGGTGGAGAAGGCGGTCACCGATGCCTTGGCTGCCGAGTTGAAAACAGCCCTGGGCGAGTTCATGCAGTCCTACCAATAGCCTGCCATGCCGAGCACGCGCGACATTCGCCGACGCATCAAGTCGGTCAAAAACACGGCGCAGATCACGAAGGCGATGCAAATGGTCGCCTCGTCGAAGATGCGCCGCGCTCAGGCCGAGGCGTTGGCTGGAAGGCCCTACGCCACGCTCATGAATGCCGTGCTGGCCGAGGTCAGCGCCGGAGCCGCGGAATTTAGCCACCCGCTCATGGAAAAGCGCGAAATCAGAAAGCGGGCTTTGATTCTCGTCACGACGGACAAGGGGCTGTGCGGTGCACTCAATTCCAATTTGCTCCGGGAGGCCGGGCGTTTTGATCAAGAGACCACCGTGTTCATCACCGCCGGACGCAAGGGATCGCAGTTTGTGGCTCGGACACGGAGGTCCATGGCGGCTGAATTCACCTACAAGGATTCGCCGGAGTTTGCCGAGGCACGGGCAATATCCAAATTTGCGCAGGAACTCTTCCTCAAGGGCGAGGTGGATCATGTGGACGTGCTTTTCACCAATTTCATCAATACGCTGTCACAAAAGTCCGAGGTCCGAACATTGCTCCCACTGGGAGAACTCAGCGCGTTGAACCCGGACCTGACCTCCGAGGGCCACTCGGATCTGCAGGCGGGGGGCAAGGAGTTTCTATTTGAACCGAATGCGGCCACGGTGCTGGGCAACCTGCTGCCGCACTATCTGAATTATCAGATGTTCCAGTTTTTGCACGAAGCCAAGGCTTCGGAACAGAGCGCCCGGATGGTGGCAATGAAGAATGCCACCGACAACGCCAAGCAGATCATCAAGGACCTGACTCTCGAGTACAACAAGTTGCGTCAGGCAAACATCACAAAAGAACTTTTGGAAATCACCACCGCCCAGATGGCGATGGGTTAATCCTCATTCCGCATGAACAAAGGCAAAATTGTCCAGATTATCGGTCCCGTTGTGGACGTAGAGTTTAGCGATACGCTTCCGGCGATCTATAACGCGCTCACGCTCGAATACGACCTTCCGGGTCAAGGCAAGACCAAGTTGACCCTTGAGGTGCAACAGCACCTGGGTGACAACTGGATCCGTGCGGTCGCCATGAGCACCACCGAGGGACTCAAGCGCGGCATGGAGCTGGTGGACACCGGCGCTCCGATTTCCATGCCCGTGGGCGAGGGAGTGATGGGCCGTGTGTTCAACGTCACGGGCGATGCCGTCGACGAGCAGGGACCCTTCAAGGCGGACAAGTACAATCCGATTCATCGGAGTGCGCCTCCGTTGGTTGATCAATCCACCAACCCGCAGATCTTGACGACCGGCATCAAGGTCATCGATTTGATCTGCCCGTTCCTCAAGGGCGGCAAGGTCGGTGCCTTCGGTGGCGCGGGCGTTGGCAAGACGGTTGTGATCATGGAATTGATCAACAACATTGCCAAGTTGCACGGCGGTATCTCCATGTTCGCCGGAGTCGGAGAACGCACCCGTGAAGGCAACGATCTTTACTATGAAATGATCGAGGCGGGCGTCATCAAGACTGAAAAGGACGAAAAGGGCCACTCCAAGATCGGGGCGAACGGCCTTCCCGTTCTGGCGAAAGGCTCCAAGATCGGTCTGGTGTATGGTCAGATGAACGAGCCCCCAGGTGCCCGTCTGCGGGTTGCCCTGTCGGCCCTGGCGGTGACCGAGTATTTCCGGGATGAACACAACCAGGACGTGCTCCTCTTTGTTGACAACATCTTCCGCTTTTCACAGGCCGGTTCCGAGGTTTCCGCGCTTCTCGGCCGGACCCCGTCGGCGGTCGGTTACCAGCCGACACTCGCGGCTGAGATGGGTAACCTCCAGGAACGGATCACGTCCACCAAGAAGGGCTCGATCACCTCGTTCCAGGCGGTGTATGTGCCCGCTGACGATTTGACGGATCCGGCTCCGGCCACCACCTTCGCGCACTTGGACGCAACGATCGTCTTGGAACGTTCAATCGCCGAGTTGGGCATTTACCCCGCTGTCGATCCGCTGGCTTCCAATTCCCGGGCCTTGTCCCCGGACATCGTCGGTGAGGAGCATTATCAGGTCGCGCGCGGTGTCCAGACCGTGCTGCAACGATACAAGGATTTGCAGGACATCATCGCGATTCTCGGTATGGATGAATTAAACCCGGATGATCGCCTCACGGTTTTCCGCGCCCGCAAGATTCAGAAATTCCTCAGCCAACCGTTTTCGGTGGCTGAAGTGTTCACCGGTCGTTCCGGTAAACAGGTGCCTGTCGCAGACACCGTGCGTGGTTTCAAGGAAATCCTTGAAGGCAAATACGATGAAGTCGGCGAAAACGACTTCTACATGAAGGGTGGCATCGACGAGATTCACGAGGATTAACCTCGCGGAATCATCACCACGCTGTCCAACAAAGCATTCGTATCCATGTCAAACCTACTCAAACTGGAGATTGTCACCCCGGAAGCCATGACCTATTCCGATGAGGTCGAGATGGTGACCCTGCCCGGTGTCGAGGGGGAGATGGGCATCTTTCCGATGCACGTGCCCCTGATGACCCAGATCGTCGCTGGTGAAGTTGTGGTGCGCAAGGATGGCAGGGAACATTCCTTTGCGGTCGGTGATGGGTTCGCCGAAATCTCCAGCGAACGGGTGGCGATTCTCACGGACATGGCCGTCGATGAAGACAACATCGACGAAACCCGGGCCGAGGAAGCGCGTCGTCAGGCGGAGGTCCGGTTGAAGGAGGAGCATCTCAGCGACGAGGAACTCGCCACCGTGAACGCCGCCATGGCGCATTCCGTGGCGCTGCTCAAAGTCAAACGTCGGCACTCCCGCTGAGCGGGCGCGCCGAACGAAGAAACTCCTCCAGTCCGCGGAACAAAGAGCCTGCATCCTCATGCGGAATCAGGCTGCCGTCCTTCGCTAGAAGCCCGAATCCCTTTCCGAAAGCCGGTCCATTCAGGACGCAGAGATCGGTGTGACACTCTTCAAGCTGCCTGTTCCCTGCACGGATCGTGTCTTGGGAACCGCCGTCGACTTCATACTTCCAACCGACAATCAGTGTGGTCGGATAGAGTTGGCGCAGTTGTTGGATGATTTTCAGGGTGGGCACCAGTTCCACCAGAAGACCGCTCTGACGGGAAGGGAGCTTGCCCGCTTTCAATGGGTTCAGGGTGCCATCCTCGGCCCGGACCCATGCGTTTCCAAACTGAAAGTCGCCGATCGCCGCAGCGTGGAAGATGACGTCGATCTTCTCCGCGGCATGGGATCGAAACAAGGCCAGCAGACTCTCCGGTGTGGTGAATTCCACCGACACCTGGTCCGGCAGATCGCTCCGGTAGGTGGAATAGGAACCCCGAAACAAACGAACGGAGTATCCCTTGGATAAGAGATACTCCGCCAATTGGGTGCCGAGGCACCCGGTTGAAAAATTGGTCAGACGCCTGACCTCGTCGATCGGCTGGTAGGAGGGCCCGGCCGTGACGATGCAGCGCATGCGGTTATTTGCGTCTGCGGGTTTCCTTCTCCTTAACCGCCGTTGCGCTCTTGCCGATCCGCTGGCGCAGATAGGTCAATTTGGCGCGTCGTACGGAACCCTGACGGTCCACGACCACCTTTTCGACGCGGGGTGAATGCACCGGGAACACACGTTCCACACCTTCCCCGTAGCTGATCCGGCGCACGGTGAATGTGGAGTTGATTCCATGTCCGCGACGTCCGATGACGATTCCTGCAAACACCTGAATCCGTTCCTTCTCACCCTCAATGACCCGGGTATGGACCTTGACGGTGTCGCCCACGGCAAAGACGGCGGGCTCTTTCCGATACTGCTCGGATTCAATTTTCTCAAATATCGATTGGCTCATAACTAATTCCTAATTGTCTTGGACTCGTTTCGCCTCGTCCGCGGCTTTCAAAAGATCTGGTCGCCGTTGCGCCGTTCTCTGCCTGGCCTGTTCAAGGCGCCATTTCACGATTTCTGCGTGATGGCCCGACAACAGCACTTCAGGCACTTTCATTCCCCGAAAATCCGCCGGGCGCGTGTACTGCGGATACTCCAGCAAACCAAAACTGAACGACTCATCGCACGCACTCTCGTCGTCCCCGAGCACTCCCGGCAACAACCGGGTCACCGCATCAATGAGAATCATGGCCGGCAGCGCTCCGTTTGTTAAAACGTAATCGCCAACCGAGATCTCATCGTCGGCGAGCGTCTCTCGAATCCGCTCGTCAAATCCTTCATAGCTTCCACACACCAGAAGCAGATCCTGATACCCGGACAATTCCCGGACCAGACCCTGATTCAGGGGGCGCCCCGCTGGCGAGAGCAAAATCACCCGTGTCTGCTCATTGGCCAAGGCTTCGACAGCCTCGAATACCGGCTCCGGCTTGAGCAACATGCCCGGTCCACCGCCAAACGGCTTGTCATCCACCGTCCGATGCCGGTCATGGGTGTAATCCCGCAGATTGTGGATGCTCAACTCGAGAAGCTTCTGATCACGCGCACGGCGGATGATGCTTTCATCGAGCGGACCGCAAAACATCCCGGGAAAGAGCGTCAACACGTCAATCTTCATCACTCTTCCCGCAAACGAGAATTGCGGCTTCGCCACGCCTGTGCGCGCGAACCGCAGTTCGTACTGGACCGCTTATTCCTGAGGGGCCGACCCGTCGACCTCTTCTTCCACGATCTCAAGGGAACAGCGAATCCCTTTCTTGGCAGCACCCACCTGCATGAGCGATCGAATGGCGTGGATCGTCGAGCCTTTGCGCCCTATGATCTTGCCGACATCCGTCGGATGCAGTCGAAGTTGGAACAGGGTAATGCCATCCCGTTCGACCGGGGTGATGGATACGGCGTCGGGGCGTTCGACAAGGCCCTTGACCACGTAATCCAGAAAGGCTTGCATATCCGAGAATCCTCGGTTAGGCGACCGCTGCCGCAGCAGCAGTCCGCTTCAGCCGACGCAGATAACTGGCGACTGTGTCGGAAGGCTGCGCTCCCTGCTTCAGCCAGTAATCAACACGTTCCTGATTCACAGCAAACTTGTCTTCCTTTTTGATTGGCTGATAGGTGCCGATCTCTTCAATAAATTTTCCATCGCGCGGTCCCTTGCTGTGGGTGACAACGACGCGGTATGCTGGAGAGTTTTTTGCTCCCACTCGCTTTAAACGGATTCGAACTGACATAATATTCTTTATTCTCAATTCACCGCACGGCGGGCAAACCCCGTCGGAAACGGTTCAAAAGGACGGGCAGACTAGTCGCCCCCCTGAAGCTTGGCAAGTCCTGTTTTTACCTGTTTTTTACGATGGCACAACTTCCCGTCAAATCAGCACCCTGTCCGGCGTCCTGGAGTGTTCGTGCCGTTGCTCTTCCGGGTTGAGCGGATTCCCACCGGAATCCAGTCTGGCAGTGTTTCCGCTCTCCGGATAATGTCCAGCGTATTGTGTTGAATTTCGAATTGAAAGAAAGAACCTGGCTTCCGACACCGGTTCCCTGCGCCAACCGGCGGTCTGCGCTGATTGTGGGTGTATCCGTTTTTCTGACTCTTCTCAGCGTGGTCGAAGGCGTTGCGCAGGCTCCGGGACCGCTTCCAAGGAACCAGTTGGGGACGGGAGGGAACCAGGTGCCCCCTGCGCCCGGGCCGGGCAAGTACCGTGCGCCCCTCGGGAGTGACATTCTGACCAATCGGGAAAAGGCGCTCGAATGGGGAGAGTTGGTCAGGACAAAGATCGCTCCCACGATGCACCTGGTGGAGACCGAGCATTTCCTCATTTTCAGCACCTGGAACCGTTCGAACGATCAGGCTCTCCGAAATGTGTGTGAAGACATGTACCAGAAACTCGCCGCCCAATTCCGGGTTGTCCCCTCCGAATCGGTCTGGGTCGGCAAATGCCCGATCTATATCTTCTGGAAAGCGGTCGATTACCTTCAATTCTCGACTGATATTGACAAATCCTTGGAGCGCCGTGAAGACCTGCAGCATGCGGCGGGGTATCATTCCAGCCGCGGAAATTTCTCCTACATCGTCCTGAACGGAGCCGAGAAACTCGGCAAGGATCGTGAGCGCGCGATTCAGCAATTCTATGGCGTTCTGGTCCACGAAGGCACCCATGCTTTTATGAACCGGTATATCTCAGCCCGCCGCCTTCCAACCTGGGTTGAGGAGGGATTCGCCGATTATATGGCCGCCACCCTCGTGCCGCAATCGGGTGCCAACCGCAAACACGTCGTGGAAACGCGTCGTGCTCTGGACCGGGGAGGTGATCTTTTCGAAATCCTGGATCGGAAAACCCTCCGTTCTGCCGAATATGGGGTCGCCCAAAGCCTCGTCAGGCACCTGATCTCCGTGAACCCCGTCGCGTTTCACAGGTTTGTCGTGCTCCTGAAGCAGGGAAAATCCGAAAACGAGGCATTGACGGAGGCGTATCGAGCCAACCGCCAGGATCTTATCCGGCATTGGGCCGCTGCCAACCGGAATCGATGACCGGCAGGGCCGCCGCGCGGGCCCCAAGCCATCAGGATGATCCGAAGTCAACAAACCTTCCCTGGCCCCAAATGGACCCAAGCGGATTCACCCGGTCCCATCGAGGGATTCTTCGCTTCGGACGCATCCGCCTCGGGACCGAAAGGGACTCGAAAGGCGAATACCTTTCGGAGTCCGCTCCGCGATCAAGGATCACCTTTGGTTTTCTCGGCGCGAGACGAGGAACGAAGTTCAGTCTTCAAAATGGGTGGTGATTCTGGCAGCTTCGGACGGTGAATCAGGCAACAGCCACTCATGCCCGGGGTCTCGTCTGGGGGCTTCTTTGGGGGATCGTCTTGCGCCTGCTTTGTCCAGCAGGCGCGGCACCAGGCGATTTTCTCGAATTCGATCCCCGTTACCGCGAGAGGCAATGGACAAGTGATGACACGCTCCCTCACAATCGAATTCGCTGCCTACTGCAAAGCCAGGATGGTTATCTGTGGATTGGAACCGCTGCCGGTCTGGTGCGGTTTGACGGGCTTCAACCCACCCTTTTCAACAAAGCCAGCGTCCCGGAAATGCGGAGCGACAACTGTGTCGCCCTGGCTGAGACACCGGATGGTTCCGTTTGGATCGGGACCGAAGACGGTCTGCTTCGGTGGAAGGACCACCGGTTCACTGTGCGGCTGACCCAGCAGATCGAATGACTCACAAACGCATTGGTGAAGCGCACACCGCGTTGGGCCAGCGAATCGATGTTCGGCGTTCACACAACCGGGTTGCCATAACAACCGAGTGTGCGGGTTGTTTGATCGTCCGTGAAAAAGAAAACGATGTTCGGACGGGGGGCCGCGCGCAGACCGGTGACAGCTGGAAGCAGGGCAAGGATGAGCAGGAGTGATTTCATCATGGTGTTCGTTGGTGCGACCGGGCGTTTTCACTGCGCCTCAGGTGAGACGATCATAACCGTGCGGAGTCTTTGATCCAAGAGAAACGCTTGCGCCAAGAACGAACGGTTGCGGGATCTCCTCCTTTTTTACACTCGAATGCAAGGGTGGGACACTGTCCATTTTTGTGTGGTGTGTAGAAAGCGGCGTCGGCGCTACGCTCTGCCGCCCGCACTCCACAGGGCGACGGGTTTGGGCGAACGACGGTGTTTTGGAGTGCAGAGCGCAGCGCCGACGCCGCTTTGGTCGTGCCTGGAGATGCAAATCTTTCAGGAACTCCTCGAGGCAAAGCCACTCCCTCTCAATCAACGCCACTCCAAGCAGCGAGGCAGATGAATCGCGCTGATAAATCCCTTGTTGACGGGGTTGGACGGGAATACACTGCCTGTCTCATGAGGAACGGCGTGGGAAGGACCCTGAAGAATCCTGTCATCTTACTGGTCATCTGCATTTTCGGTTGGTTCGCCGCCGAACGCGCGCATGCGGAGCCTCCATTCTCCGGCACCATCTTTCTGGATCCGGATATTATCACGGATACGGATCCAACCACGTTCACGCACCTCGTCGACAGCGGCCAGGCCGTGCGCCGGATGTTTGATCGCCGGGTCAACGGGTGGGTTTCGGTCAATACGTTCCTGTTCAACGCCAATTACAGCGACGGACTGGTCAGTGAGATTCAGGTGAATCCCGAGTTTGGCAACCGGGCCGGGGCGCTCGAGCAGGCCTCAAGGTTCGCCCCCGTGATTGGCCGGTTGCCCACCTGCCTGCGGGCGGACGTGCAGACCGTGTGGATTCACAAAGGAATCCAGCCATTCGGAGGAGGCAATCACAACCTTCTGATTCACACGGGGCAGGCGGACGTCTATGAGGCGTCTGGAATCCTCGAAGAAACCCTCGTTCACGAAGCAACACACACGTCGCTGGATGCCGCGCATGCGGCGGCAAAAGGATGGGTTGCGGCTCAAAAGGTCGATGATGCCTTCATCTCGACCTACGCGCGGGATTATCCGGACCGGGAAGATCTTGCCGAGAGCTTCCTGCTTTATATGACGCTCAGACATCGTTCCAATCGGATTTCCGAGACTCTGTCCAACACCATTGCCAGGACAATCCCGAACCGGATTGCCTATCTCGACGGTCTGGATCTCGAAATGAATCCGATCGTGCCACCGGCTCGACCGAGAGCCACGGGATTCATCCATGATCCCAAGATTGGAATCGTTGGCCTGACATGGACCTCGCGAAGGAATGTTGACTATGCGGTCGAGGTGTCGACGGATCTCGTCACCTGGAATGCGCTTGGCGGCAATGTGGTGTCCCAGGGATCCCTCACGCGTTTCCTGTTCCCCGATCCCCTGCCGCGACCAAATGCCTTCGTTGTCGTGCGCGAGCTCGTCCGGCAATGAGGACGAAGACCAAAGGAGGTGGATTCTGCCATTGCCCTTCCCGGGTGGCCCGGTAATCTCTCCGGATGAACTCCCGGTTGCTCCTCGCCGCTCTGCTCAGAGTTTTGGCCGCCCCGTTCCTGGCCTCCCAGGATCGCATCCTCTACGGCACCGACGGCGGCTTCAGGGAGGGTGCCAGCGCGGACGCCGCATATGCCTCCAACCGGGAACGCTGGATCTCCGACTGGAAGTACTTCTGCACGGATGAAAGTCAAACCGTGCCCGAACTCGATGAACCCGTCCGGGGCTTGGCTCTTCCGAGGGGAGTCATCGACAAGTTGTATCACAGCAACGCCCGCAAGCTCTTTCCGAACTCCTGGAAGGATTGATCAACCCTTTGCCTGGATTTTTACTGCGGGAACGCCGGGCCATCCCGCACGAGTCTCCCCCTCTGTCTCCGTTTCCGGACGGAAAGAATCGAGTTTTACCATGAACACAATCAATCCAGTTTTCGCCCTGTCGCCCCTCATGCCCCTGCTGTTGGGGATCGGGGCCGTGCTCCTGCTTGTGGGGGCGATCATCCTGGGCAACTTCGCGATGGTTTACATCCGCGCTCTGTTCTCCGGAGCGAAAGTCACCATCACGGAACTGATCGCCCTCCGGTTGCGGAGCGTGCCGGTGGGTTTGATCGTGGACAGCCGCATCGCGGGTGTGAAGTCGGGGCTTCTCGTTTCCATCGACGATCTGTCCACCCATTTTCTGGCCGGTGGCAACGTGCAGATGGTGGTCCTGGCGCTGATTGCCGCCAGGAAGGCCGACTTCACCTCATTTTTGACCGCGCGTGCGCGATTGATCTAGCCACCAAGGGAACCGGCAAGACCGTGCTCGAAGCGGTGAAAACCTCCGTCAGTCCGAAGGTCATCGACTGCCCGGACGCGGAGTCTGGTAAAACCACCATTGATGGAGTGGCCAGGGACGGAATCGTGATCAAGGTCAAGGCGCGTGTGACCGTGCGCACGAATCTGGACCGTTTCGTGGGCGGTGCCACCGAAGAAACGATTGTTGCGCGCGTGGGGGAAGGCATTGTTGCCACGATCGGTGCGGCGGACACCTACAAGGACGTGTTTGAACATCCCGACCTGATGTCCAAAACCGTTCTGAGCCGGGCGCTCGACAGCAACACCGCCTTTGAAATCCTGTCGATTGACATCGCCGACGTGGATGTCGGCGGGAATGTCGGGGCCAAACTCCAGACCGAGCAGGCCGAAGCCAACAAGCTCATTGCCCAGGCGCAGGCCGAAGTCCGTCGTGCGGCTGCCGTCGCCCTGGAACAGGAGATGAGGGCGCGAGTGGCCGAGATGCGCGCCCGGGTCGTCGAGGCGGAAGCGCAGGTGCCTCTTGGAATGGCGACTGCACTCCGCTCGGGCACCCTCGGTGGAATGTAGTGGATCCGATTCTGGCGGATTGACCGCGCCGGACGCACGCGGGCCGTTGCCGCCAGAAAGCGTTTTCGCACCGGATCCCACGCAGGGCGGCCCGGGTTGCAGACCACCGATCCGCAAGACAGAACGGGAACCGCCAGCTTTCCCCGTGCCTCCCGGATCGGGCCAACGGGCGCGGTCTTCGTTCGTTCCGCGTTGTCCGACAGCCTGCCCTGGAGTAACGTGGGCGCGTGAGTGACATCACGCGCATCCTTGAACTTGTCGAGAAGGGAGATTCGCACGCGGCCGGGGAGTTGATGCCCATGGTGTATGATGAGCTGCGGCGACTGGCGGCGTACAAGATGGCTCAGGAGAAACCCAACCATACGCTGCAGCCCACAGCGCTCGTGCACGAAGCGTGGCTTCGTTTGAACCAGTCCAACCACCAGGAATGGCGCGGGCGGGAACATCTTTTCAGTGCGGCAGCGGAGGCCATGCGCCGGATCCTTGTCGAGAACGCCAGACGCAAGCTGCGGATTCGCCACACGGCGGGCAGTTCGAGCGGGTCGACTATGAAGTGATCAACCTGCCGATCGCTGCGGACGACGAGAAATGCCTGAGGGTACACGAGGCGCTCGACCGGCTGGCAGAGATCGATCCCAGGAAGGCGGAGGTGGTGAAGATGCGCATGTTCGTTGGCCTGGAGGTTCAGGAGATTGCCGCGGCTCTCGATGCTTCGGAAAAAACGGTGCAGCGGGACTGGACCTTTGCCAAAGCCTGGTTGTCCCGCGAACTCCAGAAAATCGAGTGAATGATGAAATGTCCGTTTTGGTCTGCAAATATCGCCAGATAGAGTGAGGCGTTGAACTGCGCGAGCAAATGAGCATTCGTTTTGACAAGGTCGAAGCCGTTTTCGAAGCCGCCGTGGCCTTGCAGACCGAGGCGCAGCGGGCGGACTACCTGAGCCGGGCATGCCCCGATCCCGAATTGCGCAGGGAAGTCGAATCCCTGCTCGCAAGCCACGAACAGCCGGACATCGTTTTTCAGGACGAAGCCCCAACCATGGCCCCGGTCGGTACCGAGAGCGTCGGTGCAAGCATTGGCCGCTACAAGCTGCTGGAGCAGGTCGGCGAGGGCGGCTGCGGCGTGGTCTATGTGGTGGAACAGACCGAGCCCGTGCACCCTCGGGTTGCCCTGAAAGTGATCAAGCTGGGCATGGACACCAGGGCGGTCGTCGCACGCTTCGAAGCGGAGCGGCAGGCGCTGGCCATGATGGATCATCCCAACATCGCCAAAGTCCTGGATGCGGGCACAACCGAAGGCGGTCGCCCGTATTTTGTGATGGAACTGGTGCGCGGCATCAGGATCACCGACTACTGCGACCAGGCCGGCCTCGGCACGCAGGAGCGACTGGATCTCTTCATCAAGGTCTGCCACGCCATCCAGCACGCGCACCAGAAGGGCATCATTCACCGCGACATCAAGCCGTCGAACATCCTCGTCACCCTCCACGACGGCGTGCCCGTGCCGAAGGTCATCGATTTCGGCATCGCCAAAGCCACCGAAGACAGGCTGACAGACGCCACCGTTTATACCCAGTTGCACCAGTTCATCGGCACCCCCGCCTACATGAGTCCGGAACAAGCCGAGATGAGCGGGCTGGATATCGACACACGCAGCGACATCTACAGCCTGGGCGTGTTGTTGTACGAACTGCTGGTGGGCAAGCCCCCGTTCGACGGCAGGGAACTCGTGTCGATGGGGATCGACGCAATGCGCCGGACGATCCGGGAGACGGAACCGATTCGCCCGAGCACGAGTCTCAGCCAGACTCTCGTAGCAGCCGGCGTGAGGAGGCTCAGATATCCTTCGTCCGAGACGAAGAACTCCGAAGGAAAAGACAGAGCGTCCTCACGTCGGCTGGTACAGGTGAAGGAGACAATCGCGCAGCTCAAGGGCGATCTGGATTGGATCGTGATGAAATGCCTGGAGAAAGATCGGGCGCGGCGTTACGGGACGGCCAACAGCCTGGCGGCGGACATCGAGCGGCACCTGCAGTGTGAACCTGTCACCGCCCGCCCCCCCAGTGCGGCCTACCGGTTCCAAAAGGCCCTGCGCCGAAACAGGCTCGCGTTCACGGCGGCGACCGCGGTGCTTGGGGCATTGGCGATCGGTGTCGTCGTCAGCACCTGGCAGGCGGTCCGGGCCACGCGGGCTGAGCGGGAACAGAACATTCTCCGCCAGGTGGCGGTCGAGGCGTTGGAGAGGGAAACGGCGCAGCGAAAAACAGCCGAGATCGAGCATGAACGCGCCGATGCGGAAGCGCTGAAAGCCATCGAGAACGAGCGGCAATCGGAGCGTCTGCTTTACGCGGCGGACATGAACCTCGCCCAGCAGTAGTTCATTCAGAACAATCTTGGCCGCACGCGTCGCCTGCTCGATCGACACCGGCCGCAACCCGGAGGGGAAGACATCCGCGGCTGGGAATGGCGTCATCTCTGGCAACTGACCCGCAGCAGCGCCCTGGTCACGCTGACCAATCAGCCGGCCATGGGGTTTTCCGTCAGCTTCTCTCCGGATGCCAAACACCTCGCCGTGGGGTGGGCCAAGGGTTCGGGCGATCCACGGGTGGATTTGTGGGATGTTGAGGGCCGGCACCTGGTTCGGTCGTGGCAGAATCCCGGCAATGTCAACTATCAGGGGCGCGCGGCCTTTTCGCCGGTTCGCAACCTTCTCGTCGCCACCACGGCATACAAAACCCTTTCCCTGGTCGATCTGGATGCGGGTCGGGAATCGATCCTCTGGAGGGCACCCGCAGAAGGTTGGTGGACCATCCGTGATCTGTCATTCCCGAGAGGTGCATACACTCCCTCATGGCGAGCCAACCTCCGGTACGGCGACTGCCAGCCTGCGCCTAAAACACGACGCCGATTTTTTCAAAATTAAATGTCCGTTCCGAACCGTGAACGTCGCCAGATGTTATAGAACGATTCATTAGAATTACCTGGGGAGATCGAAGTTCGATGCTTCGTGACGAATGCCCAAGGACAAAATCACACAAGCCTAAAGGACATATGAAGAACACGATTACACCGAATATCATGGTTCGGATGGAGGGACGATTTGCAGCGCTCGCATTCATCCTCGCGCTGGGAGTGTGCCTGGCTCCCCGGGTTGCAAATGCAAACTGGGCTCCGACACAGTATTTTCCATTTTCATCCTTTGCGGACAACTTTGACGGATCGATTGAAGACGATACCCCGGTCACCTGGAAGAACTCGTGGAGAATCTCAATGACCGCCCAAGGGGGCGATCTGGTCCTGTCGGACCCCCTCCCGCTTGGGCCTGAACTTGCGCTGGGGCTGAATGAAGTTTGGAAAGATGGCCGCCGGATCATGGTCAAGGACACCTCGATCCAAGCCGTGATCAAACTGGACAACCCCAACTCGTTTGTCGGGATCTACTCACGGGCACAGGATGGTTCCGGAGACGGCGGAGCGTATGTCGGAAACATGTTTCCCGACGGTGAAATCTCCGTGAGCCGTTTCGGCGGCGAGCGGCACTCCGTCAAAACGCCTTTGGATCCCGTTAACGGAGAAGTGGTCCTTCAGTTCGACACCATCGGGAACCGGATCACACTCACTGCCTGGGACGCACAACAACCGGCCAGCGTCTATTCGACCACCTGGACCGATCTGGAAGGCCCCCGTCCCATGGGATTCCTGGGCCTGGGCGTGGGTGGCGGCGGTCCTGATGCGCTCGAAGGAAAGGTCATCGTTTCCCATTTCAAGGTGGAGAGGGTGCAGCCGTTCTTCGTGGAGGATTTTGCAGACGGCGACGCCTCGGACGGAAACCCCGTCAAATGGGCGCCTCCCGGCGAATTCGCTTCGGGAACTACCGGAAGAGTGGTCGACGGATCGTACGTGCTGACGGCAACCGAACCCAGTTCCGTATGGGTCGAGCAGCCGTCGTCGATTGGCGACGTCTCCATTCGCGCCGTCGTTCGTGGTGTGAGCATAACAAGTGTCGCCAACGTTATTGTGCTGTTTGCACGGGCACAACCCGAAGAACTCGGCGGAGCATCTTATTGGGGATCTGCGTCGCCCATGGGACTACAAATTGCAATGACTGCTGCCGATGGCACCAGGACCGTCATGGGCCACCATATCGACTGGGAGTTCACTCTCAAACCTTTCAAAAATGATATCAACATGCAATTGGATGTGGTGGATCGAAAGATCAGTCTCACGGCATGGGTGGTCGGATCGAAAAAACCGTCCCCCCAACTCATAGGGATGGCCCCCGCCGCCCTGCCTCCGGGGCGCGTTGGTTTCTATACGGACGCACCTGAAGTTGCCATTCGCAGTTTCGATGCGATTCGGATTGCGAACTCGGTCCAGCCCACGATGGACTGGGAAAATTCCGGCGGGAAAACCCTGCGGTTCACCGTGCCCTCCGGATATGTTCTTCAGTCCCGCCCAACATTCGAATCCCTTGAGTGGAGCGATGTGGAAGGTACCGGTTTGATTGAAATTCCGACGTCCGACTCCGCCGGATTCTTCCAGCTGCGCCGCCGGTGACTGCGGCCGGATCCCGTTCAACCCGGAGTGGGATCCCTCGATTGGACGACATGCGCTGACGCCGCGTGGTTTAGCCGCGCGGCGTCTTTGATTTGGAGGGTCTGGCGTGTGGTCGCTCCCAGTCACGGATTGTGGGTTGAATGCATGGAAGAAGGTAGGGCGCGGTTCTTCCAACCCTTTCTCGGTTTCCGTATAGGGGTCGGTTCTTGGTATTCAAATCAACTGTGTAAATGGGAAAATTCTGACGGTTGCCAGCAGAAGCAACCGCAAACTGCGAGAGGTGATTGAGAAGCGCGATGAACAAGACCGGGAACGCGAGGACCAAATAAACCCCGTCTTGAAAAGACAAACGAGCCTGACTCGAAACAGGCCAAAGTGTCAGCGGGGGGTTAAAACCAGCCAGCAAAGGGGGGGGCAAAACCAGCCATTCTTGAGGTGACAGAATTCATTGTCGGTCGAGCCGCTTTGACGCCAACGGCAGCGCCACTTCGATCAATTTCTTTTTGTAGGTCATGGTAAATTTAACCGCGAATGGACGCGAATAGACGCGAATGGGGAAAAGACAGAAATTGAATGGCGCAGGGAAACTGCCCGGTAGCGTCCGGGGCTGCGGCAGTCCTCTGCCGCTTGGCTTTTCCGATATTGGCGTCCATTGGCGTTTATTCGCGGTTCACAGTTGCTTGTCTTCAGGCAGGGTGAGTTCGATGTGCTCACGTTCCAGCCAGGCAATGACGGCTTCGCGAAGTTCGAGGGTGAATTCAATGAGTTCCTTGGCGTCTTTCCTCGTGGCCGCACCGGCGTAATCATATTCCACGGTGTTGCGTTTGATGCGGCAGGCATCCAGATAATCGGCATCGGCCTTGCGTTCCGCGCCAAGGATCAGCGGCAGTGCCTGCAAGGTGCGGTAGTGTTGCAGCGTTTTCTCCGGGCGATAGCCGGAGGCATGCATCAGCACGGTGCAGAGTTTGAGCGCCGCGTTATAGGCGATGCCGAATTGCCAGTCGGCGGAGATGTCGCCGGTGGCGTCCGCCAGATCGCGTTTCACGATGGCCAGCAAATCCTGGATCTCCTTTGGGCTCGTCTCGTGCGGTCGCAGCCAGCCGTTACTGGCCCATTGTCTCAAGCTCATGTTCTGTTCCTTTTACAAAGAGTTTTGGCGACCCC
>JAIPJX010000094.1 GCA_021733945.1 Verrucomicrobiota bacterium
AGGAAACAACCTCCCGGTGACGGGTGCCGAACCCCTGATTGGCAACGACGCGGCCCGCTCGTTGCGCGGGGGATGTCTCGTCGCCAATGAAACCGAACCGGCAACCCTGGCGGACGGTGCACGAACGGTGAGTCTGGGGTTGCGAAACTGGGAGATACTCCGCCAAGTGCGGTTGGCAGTAGTCCAGATTCACCGTCAATCAGAGCGTGCGCCTTGAGGCGGGAGACATTGAGGGGATTCGGCGGTTGACCCGTTATTCGCCCTGGACAGGTGGTGGCGGAACGGCCGTCGGTGCGGGTGAAGCAGGAGCTGGAGTGGGAGCCGGCGGTGGTGGGACGTCATCATGCCAGTGGCCATGCTCGGGCGACCAAACCTTGCCCTCGGGCGTCGGACCTGGCGGCTGCGGTGTGACGCTTGCGAGTTCAGACGACGTCGAAGTGAAGTTCCCGCCCCCGTTGATGGCTTGTGCGGCCGGTGGCTCAGGGTCATGCCAGTGGCCGTGTTCGGGCGACCAGACTTTGCCTTCCGGAGCGGGGCCGGATGGTTGTGACATCAGACCACTTGGACGCCCCCCGCTTCCTCCCGCCAAGGGCATAGACAGAGGGGTTGACATCGGTTCGGAAGAGTTCATGGGAGCCTTCCCTGAACGATCTGAGGATGCGGGCCAAAAGAAAGTCTGGCTGACGACGACAGCCAATGCAACTCCGCCGACACCAATCGCCAAATAAGGCCCGGGGAAGCGCCGGGTTGGTGGGGACATGGCGGCTCTGCCGAGACAGCAAGCCTTGAACTTTCGGCCGCTGCCGCAGGGACAAGGCTCGTTTCGACCGGATTTAGGGGTGGGTATCATGGAGGAAGGATGCACCAAGAAATTTGAATTGCAAAGCACGGTAGCCCGAAATCGCGGATTCGACTTCTCCGAACGACGGCGCGTGTCTCCTGGTCGCCTTTGTTCAAGATTCCGGTCAGAGCCAATTCAAGGTGATGAATCTCGCGGTCACCCCCCTTCAAAAGGGGCACACGCAAAAGCGCCCTGGCCGCTTCGGGTCCGTTCGCGACCCACGCGAGATTGGCAATGAGGAATCGAAGTTTCTCGCTTGATTCCGGGAGGTTTTCCCCGAACTGGTTCAAGCCCCGCAGTAAAACCGGAACAGCATCCTTGCCGTTGTCGCCCAGTATTACAAAAGCGTGATTGACCGCCCGGAAAAATCGGTTGTCATCCAGTCTTGGGTCCCACATCTCGATCAGCTTTGCCAGATAGACAGCTGCGGCGCCGTCCATGCTCCGAATCGCTCCCTCCGCTTCCTTCTCTTGGGTGACGTTTCTCCCGGCATTGGATTCCTCCCAAATCTGCAACCATAGGCTCAGCGTCTTTCCCTGATAAGAAGGTTGCGGTTCGGACGCCGACGGCGTTATTGCAAACAATAACGAGGCAATGATTGCGAACAATCCTTGTAAGCGAGGAGTAGTCATGACCTCATTGCTTCACAGGTGCGGGCCTGTCACTCCTGCGGCGGGTCGAGCCGGGGTTTCAGTTGTTCAATCAGCTGCTGGACCCGTTCCGATGGGAGGGCGTAGGTGGCCACCCGGTCGTAGCGGGCGATGTTCACTCCGTAGACGGTCCCTTCCAGGGACCAAAGCGGACCGCCCATGCCGCGGGCGCCAATGGGGGCGTCGTGCTGGATGACCTCGCCGAAACCGGATCGGCGTTTGGAGGTTTCGCCGCTGAAATCCAGGTCGTTGTTGAGGTCGTCCACGATTGCGTCCCGATCTCCCAGAGTCACCTGGAGTTTCATGGTTTGGTCGTCGCGTCGGAGTCCGACATCCAGAGTCTCGCCCGGGTCGTGGGCCATGACGGCTTTCCTGAGGAGTTCCCGTTCCAGGACAGAAACTCCGTTGATCGATACGAGAATGTCGTTTTCCCGGAGCCCGGCCGATTCGGCACCGCTTTTGGGGTAGACAACATCGATCTGGATTCCGCCCACTTCTTCGCCGTCCATCCCCAGTTGCACGCCCATGACTCCGCCGATGCGTTCAATGGGACGACGGTTGGCACTGACGATCCCGATTCGGAGAGTTTGCGGAGCGGGTTCGAATCCGGCGATCCAGTGGCCGGATTTGAGCCCGGAGGAACCAGTCCATCGGACGGGCTGTAGATCGGTGTCGGGAATTTTGATCAGGGCTATGTCCTCTTCGGAATCGGCAACGAACGGGGGCGTTTTGAAAAGTTTCCCGTTCGCGAGCCGTATTGAGAAATCGCCGTGAAGCAGACTGGCCTTTGTGACCAGATAGCCGGTTGGGGAGACGATGGTAGCCAATCCGGTGGTTCGTTCGTTCGCGAGGACTTCCGCCACGGAGACTCTTTCCTGTTGAATGGCCGCCCGGACGGCTTCCGTGGTGCGAGCGCCGTTTGTCCGGTCGCGGGTCGGGAGCGATCGGTATTGCGCCGCCGCCGGAAGGGACGGCAGGCAGAGGATGATGAACCAGCGGAGGAGGAGGTCTCTCATGGTGAATGACAGGGTTGGAAAGGTAGGGGCGTTAGTCGTGCAGCGGACGCGCACCCAGCCGGATTTCCCTTTCAATGGTTTTTCCTTCGCGGCGGAGGGAGAGCTGGACCATTTCGCCGGGGCGGTAGCTGGAGATGGCCGCCGCGAATTCATCCGTGTCGTTGATTGGGTTCCCTTCGACACTCAGGATGATGTCTCCCGGGACCAGTTCTGCTTTCGCCGCTGCCGATTCCCCGACGACTTCGAGCACTTCGATTCCTTCCGAATGGCGCTGCGTGTGCACCCCCAGAAAACCGCCAGCCTGTCTGGTGCGACTTGGAAACACCGTGCCGGCGAGGAGCTTTTCCCGGTTCTCCTGATAGACCCGTGCGGCGACGTGAAAATTTTCGTCGGAATCTTCGGCGATCCGGCTGTGGATCCCGATCAGTTTGCCGTCGAGGTTAAACAGGGGACCACCGGAATCGCCGCTGATGATCTTGCAGTCCGTGCGAAGGGAATTGCTCCGGCTCCGGATGCTGATCACGCGTCCGACTCGCACGACCTGTCCGCGGGCTTTGTCAAAGCCTCCCGGGTGCCCGAGAGCAAAACACCATTCACCGGGCGCGGCGTTCCCATCGGCGATCGGGACAAACGGCCAGGGGCCATCCTCCTCGATCTGCGCCATGCCGGCGTCAGGGAATCGCAAAGCGCCAAGCGTTCTGGCGCGGACGGATCGGCCGTCGGGCAGGATGATCTGGATTGATTCTCCCGCCCGGTGGATCATATGGGCCGCCGTGAACACGAGCCCTTCGGAGGACACGATCACGCCGCTTCCCGCGCCTCGTCCGACGATCGCCACCGTGGCGGCCTCGGCATCGGGCAGGAGTTCCTCGAGGCGATTCTGGATACGCAGAAAATCCGCCACGATCTCCGGGGTTTGCAGATGCCAGGATTCCTGGCCGACTGCAGGCAGGTCCTGGGTCAGGCCGGGAAGGGTCAGGACCGCAGTCAGCAGAGCGGCGAGGAACCGGATGCGAAACGCGGCATGGTTCATCAGGCGAGATAGGGAATGGTCAGGGGGCCCTGCGGAAGCACGGCCACCCGCGCTTCCGGTCCGAATTGATCCAGGGTTTCCATCACGGTCCGTGAAATGTCCGAGCAGGGTTGCAGATGGGCCGTGCGGATCGTTTCCTCGGGCAGCGAACTGTAAACCAGAACTTTGGCTTTGCGCTGGATCAGGGATTGGATCTGCGCCTGCCATTGTTCGGGG
The DNA here is from genome assembly GCA_021733945.1 of Verrucomicrobiota bacterium. Taxonomy (GTDB): domain Bacteria; phylum Verrucomicrobiota; class Verrucomicrobiia; order Limisphaerales; family SIBE01; genus JAIPJX01. Next base: position 3,757 of record JAIPJX010000094.1, read on the forward strand.
CGCACGAAACCGGGGGTGGCCAACATCGTGAGGATCTCCTCCGGACTGGAGGCGCTCCGCAGAAACTTGTCCAGCGGACTGCCGGCGGGAACTCCTTCGCAGCATTCACAGGCCAGAATGATGGTTCCCCCTTCCTGGACGATGCGGGCCGCGGCGCTCATGCCCTTGACTCCCTGGTACAGATTGAGGTCCAGGGGATAGCCGCTGTTGGTGGTGACCACCACTTCGAAGGGGGCCTTGACCTTTTGCATGGCCGATTTGCGCACGAACTCGAAGCCCACCTTGTGCGCTGCCAGCAGGTCGCCGGCGAACACCCCGGTGATCTGCCGGTGTTCGTTGAGTGTGACATTGATCAGGAAACTCGGCCCCACGCGCAGGGCGATCTCCCGCATTTCCTCCCACAGCGGGTTGTTTTCCGTGATGCCGAAGGCAGCCTTCGGGTCGCCGATGTTTTTGGCGCTATGATTGCTCATGACGGTGTTCAGCCCCGCGCAGCCCGGCATGATGCCTTTGGGACCGCCGCTGAACCCGGCGAAAAAGTGAGGTTCAATGAACCCGGTGATGATCCGGACGTCCGCCTCGACCACATGGCGGTTGATCATGGCCGGTGTGCCGTCCCGGGTCACGCCGCAGGGAATCAGGTCCTCGTCCCGTTCGCACTCGTGGTTGATCACGCGGTATTTCGTGACCACTTCGGAGGTTAACATCCGCTCGAGTTCCGCGGGTGTGTTGGGGCGGTGTGTGCCGGTCGAATTGAGAAGTGTGATGTTTTCGACCGGAACGTCTTTCAGGTGATCCAGCAACCACGGGATGATCCGTTCGTTGGGAGTGGCGCGGGTGAGGTCGGTAAAGACGATGCAGACACGATCTCCAGGTTTGATTTGCTGGAGGAGGGGAGCGGCGCCAATCGGGTTTTGAAGCGCCGCGGTGAAAGCTGATCTTTCATCCGGCAGACCCGGATTGTGGGCCGGTTCGAGCACGGTTGTGCGATGATCCGGAAGTTCGACCGGTAAATGTCCTTTGCCGTAGGCGAGGTTGACTTTCATGGAAGGAGCGAAATCTGTGAAGAGTTACCACCATTTCCAATTGGGATCCGGTGCGATGGAGATCCAGTTCTGCATCTCCTTCGGGAACTTGTAGTTCTCGGCGTGGCCGTCGCCAAAGAGCATGTTCTCGAACCGTTGCCCCTTGTAGTTGTGCCAGATGTTTCTTTGGTCCACGGTGGCACCTTCCCCGACCGGACGGTTCGCGTGCCATGGCCAGTCTCCGTGAATGATTTTGTTGGCCGGACTCCTGGCCAGTTCGGAATCCTTCATGGGAGTTCCCTGGGGTGTGTTGGGGGCGGCTTTCGAATCGCCTGTCACCCGACGGACCCTGAAATGATCTCCCACCCATTGCGGTAGATAACTGTTGCCCCACGAAGTATAGCAGCTGCGGCCCTTTGGCGTGTCGCTAAAGGAATCCCCCTTGTCGGCGGGGCAATGGAAACTTTCGACCGCACCGACATAAACGTTCAGAGGTCGGTTGGTTTCGGCGACATTGCCACCGTAGGACCCCGCCGGCCCGCCAACATAAGCATTGGTCCAGCGTTTTCCGCCGACCCCGCCCCAGCCGTCATGCACCGGGAAGGATCCGTTGTTGTCGTCCACATACATCCGGAATCCCAACCCGTGCTGTTTGAGATTGTTCACGCAGCTGATGGACAGTGCCTTGGATTTGGCCCGACTCAGGGCGGGCAGGAGCATGCCGGCCAGAATCGCGATGATGGCGATGACGACCAGCAGTTCGATGAGTGTGAACGCAGAAGACCGGTGCGCAGTCTTGGTTGGGGTATGGTTCATAACAATTGCCATACATTAGTCGAAGCGACGGGGGCTGCAATCAAAACTAATCCTCCCGGGAGGGGCGATCCTGCTCCGAAGATCGGTGTGGGAACCCCGGGGCTGTCTCCAGAATGCACTTCATTATTCCTAGCCGGGACCGTAGAGTGGATGTCTATGAGAAACACAATTGCGGCATGGTTGATTGCGGTGACCTTTGGCGGCAACGTTCTGATGGCTGCCGATTCCGGGTGGATCCAGATCTTTAACGGCAAGGACCTGAGCGGCTGGACCGTCAGCACGGACAGCCCGAAATCAATCCGGGTGGAGGACGGGCTTCTGGTGATCAGCGGTCCCCGGGCGCACCTGTTCTACACCGGAGAGGTGGCGAATCATGACTTCAAGGATTTCGAGTTCAAGGCCAGGGTCAAGACCTTCCCCAAGGCGAACTCCGGGATCTATTTTCACACCGCTTACCAGGCGGACGGTTGGCCCAGAAAGGGATACGAATGCCAGGTCAATCAAACGCACGGGGATCCCAAAAAGACGGGCGGACTCTACGGTGTGGCCGATAACATGGACAAGGTCGCGACGGACGGAGAATGGTTCGATTACAACATCCGGGTAAAGGGCAAACATATTGTGATCAAGATCAACGGCAAGACGGTGACCGATTACACGGAAACCCCGGATGCTCCGCACCTTCGGCCCAATTCCGGAAGGCGTATCTCCAGCGGCACGTTTGCGATTCAGGCGCACGATCCGAACAGCCTGGTGCATTACAAGGACATCTTCGTAAAGGTCCTGGAGGACTAGTCCATTTCGTGATCAGGTGCACCATCCCCGGTGCCGCCGTGCTCCCGGCAACGGAGCTGATTGAGATCGTGATTGGGAGGGGGGCAGCGGAGGAGCGGGAGCCATTTGCCTCTCCGGGCAAAACCCGGGAGCTGCCGCCGCTCCTGTCTGCCTGCTCCAAAAGGCTCCTTCTTCACCGCTCGTGCCCCCACAAAAAAGGAAGCGAAAAAGTCAAATATCGGAAAGAGGAATTTCGTTGCTGCCTCTAATCTAGGGCCGAAGCAGGAGTCACCAGACTGTTTCGACAAGAATCGAGTGAAGTGAATTGTAACCTCGAGTCAGGAAATTTCCGATATGAATACGACATTCAGGCGATCCCCCCAGGAACTTCAACGGTCAACGATCCTCCGGTTTCTCCCACGGTGTGCGCTTTTTTGCGGACTCGAGGTGGGAGACTTGGTGGAGATTTCGCGGATCGTCGTTGCGAAGACATTGGCAAAAGGTGAATACCTGTTTTTTGAAGGGAGCACGGTTCACGGTTTTTACATGGTTGTGTCCGGATCCGTGAAAGTGCACCGGGTCAATTTGATGGGCAAGGAACAGGTCATCACGATTGCCAGGCCGTTCGAGTCGTTTGGGGAGGACACCCTGTTTTCCGAATCCGGGAATTGTGCGGATGCCTGCGCCACCGAGCCGACGACCGTGTTGATGTTTCCAAAAGCCGAAGTGGACCGATTGCTGGCGCGTCATCCGGAACTTTCGTTGCGTTTGTTGCGTGCGGTGAGTGACCATTTTCGTGGGTTGATTGGTCTGCTGGATGATCTGACCCTGAAGGACATCAAGACCCGCCTGGCCAGCTGGCTGATTCAGCATTGTCCGGAGCCCAACAGTCGGGAACCCCAGAGCATTCATCTGCCGATGACCAAACGACTGCTTGCTTCGGAGTTGGGTACCACGAGCGAGACATTTTCCCGCACCCTGGCCAAGCTGCGGGATCAGGAGTTGGTGGAGGTGCACGGCAATACGGTGACCTTGCAGTGTCCGGTGAAACTGATGGAGTATCTCAACGGGCAACTCGGCTCGATGGGCGGGGCCCAGACAGTGACCTTGAATGGTTCGTTCGGGAACCGTGTTTCGGAATCACCGGTGCTGCACACGGTCAAGGATCATCGCTGAGAACCAGCCGAGGCGGCGCGCAATAGATCGGCCGCTGCGGTGAACCCGGGGTCCAGTTCGAGAGCCCTGCTGGCAGCGATTGCCGCCTCCTCGATCCTGCCCAGGCCGAAGAGCACCGTCGCGCGGGCATACGGAATACGCGCTGATTGCGGATCCGCAGACTCCGCTTTTCCCAATGCTTCCAAAGCGGCCTGGATGCGGTTCTGAGCGGAATACGCCAGGCCGAGATTGTACCACGCCTGAGCGTACTGCGGGTCGAGTTGGGTCGCTCTTTTCAGCGATTCGAGTGCGGCGTCGAGTTGTCCAATCTCATTGTAGGCCAGGCCCAGTTTATACCGGAATTCGGCGTCTCCCGGGGCCAGACGACAGGCTGCTTCCAGTTCAGACACCGCCCGGGCCGGATCCCCCACCATGCTCAAGGCGACGGCGTAGGCATGTCGAAGCACGGCCGATCCTGGGTCCCATCGGACTGATGTTTGAAACTGTTCGAGAGCGAGCGCGGTTTCGTCACGATCCAGATGCCATTGGCCCAATTGCAGCAGACCCGAAGGTTGATCGCGGTTGAGCATCATGAACTCGACAAGTTCCCTGCCCGCGACCGAGTCCGTGGACACATCGGCTCGGCGTGCCCAGGCGGCTTCGACCCGTACACTCCGTGCAGGATCCTGCAGGAGTTTGTCCAGTGCTCCATCGGCTTCGGGGAAAACACCGCGGGGAAGCAGTTCCAGAGCCCGTGCGGACATGGCGCGGACCATGGCGTTGGAGTCGGCAGTTCCGGCAATGAGGGATTTTTGAACCTCCGTTTCGTTCACCCACCGTTTGAGAAGGTTCGCCGCCACCGCGCGCCACAATGGAATCGGTTCCTCGCGAAGCAGGCGTATCAGGTTCGCAGCCGCCCCCGGCGCACCCGATTTAGCCAGCGCCACCGAGCGTGCGCGTTCCCGGGTGGGCCGGTTCATTCTGGAGCCATACCAGGTGTCCACGGCCGCAACTGCCCAGTCGACGGATTCCTTGGTGTGGCACCGGTTGCAGGCGTTGGGAATGCCGTGTTCCTTGGAAAGCAGAGGATCGGGGATGGTGAAACCGTGGTCGTGCCTCCAGTGCCGTTGCATATAGACCGTCTGAGGCATGTGGCAGTCGATGCAACGCCCCCCCGGGGTGTCGGGCGGATGGTGCAGATGCGTGGTCAGGTCGATTTTGGGAGCCGGTGCCACCGGTTGCTCGTGGCATCGCATGCAGAGGAGGTTGCCGGGGAGAAGGGTTTTGCCGGTGTGCGGATCATGGCAGTCCAGGCAACTGACTCCGGCCAGATGCATGCGACTGGCGAGAAAGGAGGTGAATTCGTAGTCCTCATCCCGCACCTGACCGTCCGGATAAAAGACATCGGTTTCATCGGGGATGGTGAGTGAGAAATGATCCTCAAATTCTGAGCCCGGATGGAAGTCGCCGGTCAGATCGCTGCGTCGGGCATGACAGGAACCGCACGTGGCCAGGGTCTGGCTCCTGACGGGGGCGGTCGTGGTGGGATCGGGAGCTGCCGAACCGCGGTGATCCCGGCGCCAGGCGACATGGTTTCCCATGGGCCCGTGGCAGGCTTCGCAACCGACGCTGCGTTCGGCCATCGCGGTGGCATAGGTATCGGTCGCGGGATTGTAGTTCTTGCGCACGCGGGTGTTGTGGCAACTGGCGCACATGTTGTTCCAGTTCATTCCACGCCCCGTCCAGTGACCCCATTCCCCCGGGTGCCGATCCTCTTCGCCAAAGATGTCGAACCATTCATCCGGCTTGGGGCGGGGATCGACCGCGAGTTCGGTCACCTGGAATCGGCCGCCTTCGCGAGCCACCAGGAACTGTTTCAAAGGGTCGACTCCGATGACCCGGTCCATCTGAAAAACAGCGTTTTCGTTTCCTCTGGATTGAGTGACCAATTCGAGTGTCTGACCCGTCATCCGGGCTTCGGACTGTTGTTTGCCGTGATGAATGGTCCGTGCGGGTTCGAAGGCCTCCTGATCCAGCTGCGGGATGATTTTCCGTTCGGCAAGGCCGTGGTGGGAGGATTGCCATCCCTCAAACTGGGGGGTGTGGCATTCCAGGCATGACTCGGATCCTGAGTAGGCCGCAAACACCTCCGCTTCGGGCCTCTGTTGCGCTGGTGGGGGGACCAATCCGCTGGTCGCCGGATTTGGAACACGGGGCTGGGTGAACCACCAGGCCAGGATGCCCACCCCGCCGATGAGCAGTGCTGCAACGGGTGCGGGCCAACGGGGTGATTGATTCGTATTCTTTCCCATGGTCACTCAGGACCGGTCCTGCGGGCAAAGCATCGTTTCAGCCCTCCCCGGCGAGCGTTCACCGGGGAGAGCCGGGGGGGCAGTGTTTTGGAGGCTCAGCTCGGCGAATCGCAGCAGAGCGGATCGGTGCCGAGCGTTCCTTCGATCCTGGTGAGGTATTCGGGTTTCTTCACCTCTTCCAGGGTCGCGCGGGCTTCTGCGAGGCGCCCTTCGATGCCCAGGCGGCCGGCCTCGTCGGCGTAGTTCGGTTTCGCCAGGAATTCCTGGAGGTAGGCGACATGGCGTTCCCAGAGTCGGCGATCCCCGGCCTGTTTGGCTGCGAGCCGTTCCCGGTACCAGTCGCTCGATATGAGCGATTCCCGCGTGAAGAGCGCCCGGATGTCCGGGTGGCGCAGATCTTTGCCTTGATAGGTGTTTTCAATCATGAGGGTCAGCAACGCTTTGAGCGGCGGACAAGCATCGTCGATGCTGCCGTCGCGGAAGTAGCCTTCAGCCACGCGTTTCTGGGTGGTCACGATGTTGTCCATGCCGTCGGCAAAGATTTCCCAGTCCTGTGTTTCCGGGCGCAGGATTTTCTCCGTGAAGATCAGGTGGGGGTGATTAAAAATGCGTCCAAAGAAGGTCCGCACGAATCGTCGGGTGATTCGGTAGCCGAGGCGGCTCGCCAAAACCTTGGTGCCGTCGGATTCAGAGTCTTCGCAACGCTCCAGGAATCCTCCCTCAATCAGGTAGGTCGGGTCGCGTTCCTCCACCGTCATGCGACACCAGACCTCGGGCACGAGAAGACTGATGTCGTGGTCCATGCGTGCGTGGGGGCCGACGTAGCCGGCTGCGGTGATGAAGGCGCTGTAGCCGGTGAGGAGGTGGCTGGTCAACGCGTTGTTCAGATCGATGATTGGCGGAAGGGCATTGAACGGGCCCTTGGTCAGCGCACCCTCCGAGCCCGCTCCGGTTGTCGAGGGGGATTTGCCGGTCAGGCTGCAGATGAACTCCATGAACAACTCCGGCAGTTCCATGTAATGGATCGGGTTGTAGACCGCCAGGGCGCGGATCTTGCCGCCGCCTCCGGGCGGATTGTTGCGCCGCCCGGGAAGCACCGCGTTGACGGGGGTGTAAAGCGGATGATCCAGGGGGATGCGCCGGTGCAGTCGGCCGGCCATTTCGGTGAGGTATGGATCCTGCGGGCGACGCAGATCCGGGCGTACCTGGAGGTAACGCGGGTTCTTGGAGGGCTGGCCGTCGAAGATGCGGGGGTGGGCGGAGGACGCGAAATACTCCGGTTTGCCCTTCTCCGCCACGTCCCGGATCATGCGCCGGATGGGGGAGGTGAACTGTTCGAATCGAATGGAGTCCTCCACCATCTCCTTGGCGTCGGCCGGGGTGAGGGGTTCGTAGTTGGATAGAAAATTGCCCGGCTCGGAAAGGTCGAGCTCGGTCTGTTTGTCGTAGCCCCGGTGAATCGCTTCGTCGGGTCGCTGGAACAGGCGGTTTTCGCAGTTGGTCACGAATTTGACCGACGGATAGGAATACTCGGCGTTGAGGCCCTGCAGGGCCTTGGACGGCACCACGACGGACGCCGTGATGTCGTCTTCAACGGCCAGCTTGGCGGCCGGATGGAAATCCTGGCGAAGTCCAAAAACCCGCCACGATCCATCCTCTTCGTATCCCACCCGCAGGTAGTTCACTTCCAGGAGGCGGTTGTCACACTTGAGCTCATTTCCGGGGGTCCCGTTGATCATGTCCACGCTGAAATGTTCGCGCCAGGCGTCGCCCCAATCGGGCCGGTAGAACCGTTTCACCACAAACACGAGCTCCTTCACATATTGAGGAATCGATTTGAGCCAGTCGTTGTATTCGTCCGAGTATTCCTGAAGGGCGGGTGTCAGCAGTTTGATCACCGAGCCCAGCGAACGCTCAGGGCTGAGCAGTGTCCGGTGATCGGTGCGGTCGTTGTTTCGGAACCGGTTCGAATAATCGCGCCGGATGATCTTCGCCACCAGGTCGAGTTCGCGTTTGAAGTCGGCCACAAAAACCGGTCCGCGCAGGATGGCGTCCGTGATCGCCTTCGAGATTTCGGACTTTCCACCGCCGGACACGGTGCACGGTTTGTGGCAGAGAGTGCCTTCGGCAACGGTTCCCACCAGTCGCCAGGCCCGGCTTTTGGGGAGCTTGGCCATGCGCACCTTGTAGCCCGATGGGCGAACATACGTTTTCTCCGGAAGCAGCTTGATGCTCGCCTGTCCGCCGTTGTGGGGCCAGCTGATCCGCTGGTTTTGCAGGTCGAAATAGGCGTCCTCGCACACGTAGATGATGTCCGGAAACCGTTTGTCGATGGCATACCCTTCGGGGCGGGCGTCCATGACGTCTCCATAAAACGACAACACCTCGGGGTAGGAATGCCCCATCCGGCGGACATGGAGGTGACCACTGAATTCTTCGCCCAGATCGTAGCTGGGATACACGATGGCACCTCCGGCATGTTCCTCTTCGCAGATCCCGAACAGATTGGCCGAATAGCTGATCTGGGTTTTGACTTCCTTTTTGCAGTAACCGAAATAGTTGTCGGCGATGATGGTGACCATCACTCCGGACCGGTCCCGGCATGTGAGTTTAAATGCCGATCCGTTGTTGTACCGTTCGTCCTCGGTTTTCCAGCACATGCCGTCGGTGCGTTGCCGTTCTGTTGCGTCCTCCCAGCGCGGCAAACCGACCTCTTTCTTGGTCATGGTCGGAAGGTGGGGGGCCAGGATCACGCACCCGGTGTGTCCGGTCCAATGGGACGCATCAAGCCCGGAGTCGTTTTCCGGCAGGTATGGATCGCCGGCGTTGCCAAAGATTCGTTCCACAAAATCAAGGCTGCTGATCAGGCCGCCCGGTGCAAAGAACCGGATTTCCATCTGCTTTTCCGGTGTGAATTCAGGGACCTCGGGGCAGACGATGGGGCGGAGCAGCAGGGACGCCCAGCATTCGGCGTGTTCTTCCTGGTTGGACGTAAACGGAAGGCGCATCATCTCGTGAGGCGGGTTCAGCGCCCGGCGCAGGATCCGGCCGAACACCTCCTTCGGCACGGCGCACTTGTCATGCGGTATCGGGAGGCCCCCTTCGGCGATGTGGAAAATTCCCTTGGTGGTCCGGCGATCGCTCTTGGGGTTGTGGAGCACCCCTTGCTTCACGCGGTAGGAATGAATGATGTCCGAGGTGAAATGATCCCCGTCGAACGGGATCGAAAGCACGCGGGCCAGTCCCGGATAATCGAGGATGAAGGTGCGCCCGGGAAGGGGAGGGGCCCCACCGGCCTCCCTGAGGTGATTGTCCAGGAAGTTCTGGATTCGCCTGTCCACCGGACAGAGATAATCGGCGAGCAGGCGATGGGTTTCCCGGTAATGTGAGAGGAGGGCCGCCGCCATTTCCTGGAAATTGGCGTCGGACCGATTGGCAACAATCGGGCAGCCGAGTGCCGCCAGTTTGAGGTTGATGAACGTGGTCACTTTGAGATCCCGTTCCTGAGTTGTATCCGTAAGGACTTCAATTTTCGTGGTCATAACCTGCATCTTTGGACATTCGCGCTGCTCTTCCCTTTGGTTTCCCTAACACCGCGCGATCATGGACAGATTCAGGGGCGGGCGCAATTCGATTAAGCAGCGAATCAGCAGAGCCATGGGGAACGCTGGATCTTCCGGAGAGGAACGCCGGTTGAAGAAAGATGGAGATGACGATTCTGATCCGGGCATCCTGACCGTGATCAGGCATGGACAAAGGGAGGGATGAGATTGTCAAGGCAGGGCAGAACAAGGGCAAAGCGTCCGCGCTGAGCCGCGGGTGTCGCGAGCGTTGAGCTGCGGTCATGAGCCCGAGGATTCGCAGCACAGATGAGTGGCTTCGTGGTCGACTTCCGAGATCGGGGTGTCGAGGGCGAACTCAACGCGCCAGGAACCGTCCACCAGTTCCTGGGCTCGGCTGCCCAGACCACGGGCGGCGAATTTCGAATACAGGGGTGTCGGTTCGAACGGGGCGAGCAATATAAGTCGTTGGTTCGGCTTTAAAGCGGTCATCGCCCTGTCAATCTGTTCGCAGGGTCGGCCGCCTTGATCGAAAATTGGGCGAACATCCAGGATGATGTCTTCGGGTTTGATCTTCGGTTTCATATGCTTGCCAGAATAGGGTTGAATCGGGGTCTGACGCTTGATTCATATCAACATTTCGGTGAAAAGGCGAGGGTGTTGTGCCGGGATCCAGTGGAGCGATGGAGGTCGGATTATCAGGCGATGAGTTCCCGGATTACCTCGCCGCCGAACTGACTGACCTGCTTGAAGCGGCCCCCATGAAAATACTTTGGAAAAAGTATCTGACCTCCAAGCCCCACGTCCGTTGAAGACCTGAAAAGGTGGCGCGAACCGCACTGCCATTCGTTTCAGGTCCGGAGGATAGGGTTGTCGCGCTGCGACAATCCCTCCTCCACACGCAAAAACTCGCTGCAATAACGATGCCTTTTTTGTTTCGCGGGCATCCTCGGACCCTTCGCATGGAGTCCCGCCTTGGGGTAGGCGGTTGTCGCAGCGCGACAGGCTCCACCCAGTCCACCCGGGAAGGTTTATTCAGGGAGGGGCTTCATCCCTTCGCCAGATCTTGGACTGCGGCAGTCCACTGCCGCTTTCCAGCGCGCTGGCAGATCCAAAAGCGGTAGAGGACTACCGCAGTCCAAGACGCTTCGCGTTGGTGGGGGGGCGGCGGTAAACTTCGTTCGTCATCGACGAAGAATTCTGTCATGCACCCATCGGGGCGGCAGCGAGGTTATTATGCTTGTGCCAAAACGCTTGGATGGATAGGGATGTGTGATTCATCCAGAGACTTGCGGACCCGTGTTCGCGGACAACCGACCCAACGAGAGAACATCCAATGAGCGAAGAAATTCAGGAGAAGATGCAGGCGGACAGACAGCGGATCCTCGACGCCCGGAGCAAGGGCATGGGGGCAACCATCAAGACGTATGTGAATCTGTCCGGGCCGGGATGGCTGCAAAGTGCGATCACGCTCGGGGGCGGTTCCTTGGCGGGCAGCCTGTATCTGGGTATTCTGGGCGGATACGAGATGATGTGGTTGCAGCCGCTGATGATGGTGTTCGGTATCGTCATGCTCAGTGCGATCAGCTATGTGGCGTTGTCCTCGGGTGAAAAGCCGTTTGAATCTCTGAACCAGCATGTCAGCCCGGTGTTGGGTTGGGGCTGGGCGATTGCCACCTTGATGGCCAATCTGGTCTGGGCCATGCCGCAATTCTCGCTCGGAACTGCCGCGCTTCAGCAGAACCTTGGGATTCTGCCCGGCAGAGGCGGGGAATTTGCCATGTCGCTGTTCCTCTTCGGTTTTTCCGCCGTGGTGGTCTCCCTGTACGTCAAGGGGGGGGCGGCTTATCGTTTCTTCGATCTCCTGCTAAAGGGCATGGTGGGCGTGGTGGTCCTGAGTTTCTTTGCGGTTGTTTTTGTCATGGCTCTCAAGGGCGGAGGCCTGCCCTGGGGTGATATTCTGGTTGGGTTTATCCCGAACCCGGGACTTTTGTTCCATCCCGCCAGTTCGCTTCAGGCGTTTGTGGATGGTTCGGCGGCTCCGGATTACTGGAGGGAGACCGTGGTGGCGGCCCAACGCGACCGCATGGTGGCGGCCGCGGCCACCGCGGTGGGCATCAACATGACGTTTCTGTTGCCCTACTCGATGTTGAAGCGCGGATGGAACCGGGATTTTCGCGGATTGGCCGTGTTCGATCTGTCGACCGGGTTGTTCCTGCCGTTCCTGGTGGCGACCAGTTGCGTGGTGATCGCCGCGGCAAGCCAGTTTCATGCGCGCCCCGAGCCCGGACTGATCGGGATCCATCAACCCGGTGCGGCAATCGAGGTTCCGGCAAAACTCCGGAGCGCGTACGAGGGCAACCTGCTCAGGATGCTTGAAGCCACCGGCAAGGGGGCCGTTGCCGATCTGAACGAAAGGGACAAGGCAGCCGTGTTTGCGGGTTTACCCGAAACCGACCGGATCCTTGCGGCGACCATGATCGAACGCGACGCGTTTGCTCTGGCCAACTCCCTGGAGACGCTTGCCGGCAAAGGCATCGCCCAGTACGTATTCGGCATCGGAGTCGTGGGCATGGCGATTTCCACCATCATCATTCTCATGCTCATCAACGGATTTGTGGTGTGCGAGATGATGGGCCTGAAAATGGAGGGCATGGTCTATCGGATTGCCTGTTTGTTGCCTGGGATTTCCGGGGCTCTGGGCGCGCTGTTCCTCTGGTCGACGAAGGCCAAGTTTTACCTCGCGGTGCCGACCAGCAAGTTCGGCATGGTGCTGCTGCCAATCGCGTACATCGCGTTCTTCTGCCTGATGAACAACCGCAAGCTCCTGGGGGACGCCATGCCCCGCGGTGGCAGCCGAATCGTCTGGAACGTTTTGATGGGCATTGGCGTGGCTCTGGCCGTCATCGGTGCGGCGGTGTCCATCCTGAGCGACAGCAGCAGGATCCCCGGCACCGCGGTCCAGGTGAAGCACGTGGTCCTGGGCTTGGTCGTGGCATTGGTGGCTCTCGGATTCGGGGTGAAGGCAACGGGAGCAAAAAGGTAGCTGCGGGTTACGATGAGGTTGGTGTTCCTCGGGGCCGTCCAAAGCGGTGCCGGTGCTGAACCCCGAAAAGTAACGTCGGAAAAACGACCCTGTTTTGGAGTGCAGGGCAGAGCGGAGGGCCGACCTCGCTTTGGCGGTGCGCCCGGGAACTCGGGAAGGTTCGTCGGTGTCGAATTCGCTGGAGAATGCAGCCCAAGACGCTTCGCGAATGGTTAAAATCGCTGTAAGTCCACGGGCGGGGGTCAGTTCTTGGTATTGATTCTGCTGAAAAAACCCCCTGTTTTGGAAAGCGGATTCGTCGCCTGAAATCCTATTGGCGCCAACGGAACTGGCGGCGCTGATTTCTTCGGACGCCATTCCGATTCATTCTTCGATTTTCTCGAAGTTTTTTGTTCTTTTTTTAAGTTTTTGATTTGTTGTTGCGCGGGGAGTGCGCCGCCGGTCCCATCAGCCGGACTCCTTCAGCCGTTCCCGCATCGTTTCCAGATAATGTTTGCGTGTAATCATGCTCAAATGACTTCCGTGAAATCTAAAAGGCCGCACTTAGGATTTCAAGAATGCTACTCATCTCGCTCCATTTCAACCAGTTCCGTGCCGGAAAGAAGCCAGCTTCCATCTCAAATCCCCCGCTTCGGCTGCTTCTCCGGCGCATTTACCCCGCCCTTTCTTCCAACATCCGGCTGTAGATTTTCAGCCGGTCGGAGAGCAGGCGCTTGGAAGATTTGCCAGCCAGTGGATGGCAAATCTGTGCGGACGACGATTCTGCCAGCAGCGGTGGCAGAATCTCCACAGAGGATTCTCCAGCCAGTGGCTGGATAATTTGGAATGCCTCGTAAAACCGCTTCATGTCCCAGAGGTTCTTGGTGGTGAAACCGCGCCCGTAGCTTTCCACCAGCCGAGCGGAAAGCAGCTCGATCAGTCGTTGTCCATAACCAGCGCGCTTCTCGTTCTGCTGGATGTCCTGCGTGATGACCCGCCCCACGTTCCAGTAATGCCTCTTCGGACATTTCCGGGGGATTTTTCATGGGTCAGAGTGGCGTTCCATCGAGAATCCATGTTGTTCACAAGGCGTTAATAACCAACGAATTAAGCTCAAATCCGTTGTTCCAGCCCTCGAACTAGAACGAGTAAGGCGGCGAGCGGCGAGCCCCAGCTCGCGCCGCCTTGCGGTCAAATCTGCCGCAACTCGGTTTTCCTACATTTTTTGGGACTGTCATGGTCGGCGGCCGGTTACCATCTCTCCCGAGACCTTAATCTCCCCGGTCGGATCGGGGCATCCCACAGGCTCCTGCCCTCCCGCTGCCCGTTCTTCAACCCTCATTCATCTCTCATGGACTTTCTCCCGGCTATCCTTGGCATTCGTAACCAGTGGATGATCAGCGAAATACCCACTGATTCACGTTCCGGGACGAGGGATCTGCAATCGCGATGTCTTTGTTGTGGGCCCCGGAACATGCACCAGATTTGATCCGGCGATCTTTCCACCGCGAATCCGCGATGAGCACTTCGGCCTGCCCGGAATCCGGCTTTCCGTTGCCCCGGTGAATGGCTGGTTTCCCCCCCCCGCCGGTGATTTCAGCTTCCAAACCGGTTGCCCACTGTCTCCTCCGATCACCAACCCGAGCATCGCCAACCTTCAGTCATCTCCGTCACCCATTTTGGGATCTATCTTTCGGAACCACCATCACCAGTGACGATAATTTGAATTTGCCAGCGGAAAGGAATAATTGTCGTTGACCAGCAACAGGCACTGACCAGTAGCACCCGCCCCCAAAAAAACTTTCTCCGTCTTTTTTGTAAGGATTCAGGAATAGCTCAGTTTAATTAGGTAGAGGGACAGCTCTGCCTTATGGCGGAAGTTGGTCTGAAAAACGTTAACTACACTAGCACAACGACTTGAGTGAAAATTGGATCTCATTGGTGGGTGGGGCGGCATGCATACGGCCGGATCCGTGGACATGAGCCCGGCTTAACCCGCACCCAACCACTAGACATAGATCCCTGTTCGGAATTTACCACCAATCCATGAGAAACTCTCCAGACACGAATGTTTCCGCCCGCAACCGACTCGGGATCGCCCGATTGACGATCTTCACCCTGATCTTCGTCCTGGGCAGTTGGTTTTCGGCCCAGGCTCAACCCGCGTGGATCAACAATGGGTTGGTTGCGTATTATCCGTTCAATGGGAATGCGAATGATGAGAGCGGGTATGGTAATCATGGGGTGTCCAGGGAGTTCAGTTCAAGCGGAGACAGATTTGGCACAGGTGCGTCTGCGGCGGAGTTTTTTGAAGATGAGATAACGCTGCCCAAGAAAGTTGAGGGATTGATCGAAGGTCCAAGAACTTATTCTGCTTGGATCAAAATGCGCAGGGAAGCTTCTTATCACCAAATCATTATCAGTGAAGGAGGGGACGCTGCCAGGAATGGGTGGAGATTTTTATTGTCCGAATACGGTTTTGGGCATCATTTGTTTCCGAATTTTGGAGTTTCAGTCGGAGGGATGCAAGAACACCAAATCCAATTCGAGGTTGCTTATGATGAACCAATCAATCGTTTGTCTTGGCACCACATAGTTCTGTCACTCAATTCAGACAACGACTCCTATCTGATCGTTGATGGCTCGAAGACTCACAGAATCTTGTCCCAACAATTGATTGAAGAGTTGACTAGCCTTCCCGAGCAATCGCTTGTTTTGGGCTACGCTCTCAACGGTGGCATTTTCCATGGCTCCATCGATGACGTCCGCATCTACAAGCGTGCCCTCTCGGATAGTGAGGTGAAATCCCTCTACGACTATGAGCGTGTTCCCGAAGCAAAAATTACCGGTCAACCGCAGTCGCAGACGGTTGCGCTGGCGAGCGAGGTCACTTTGAGCGTAACGGTCTCGAACTCAGTCTCCAGTCTCCCGCTTTCTTACCAATGGCGAAAGGATGGTGTGGATCTGGTTGGGGTCACCGGCCCGACTCTTGTAATCCAAAACGTTAAGCCCACGAACATTGGTGACTACCAGGTGAGAATCACTAGAGGTGATGATGTCTTGCTAAGCAGTGTCGCTTCGCTCTCAATAAATGGGATTGATTCGGCTATTTGGAAGGGATTGGAAGCCTATTATCCGTTCAACGGAAACGCGAATGATGAAAGTGGAAACGGGGATAACGGATCAGTTTTTTCAGCCACTCTGGCCGAGGATCGCTTTGGAAACAGGGACTCCGCATTTGAATTTGATTACCTTGGGTTGAACGCGATTAAGATTGCAGGTCGAAATATAGAAAGAGGATCCACTTCCAAAACGTTCTCTCTCTGGTTTAAGCAATCGCCGAGGGTTGCAGGAGATTACATTCATGCTCCCATTCTGTCATTCTTGGACAGCAAGTCACAGGACGTGTTTGCGATCGATTTCTGGGGGCCAAACCTTTTGGTGTTTCAGAAAGGGGGGGTGGGTTACAAAGCGTATTCTGGTCCAGGACAGTCTATGATTGATGGCTTCTGGCATCATCTTGTTGTGGTTGTGACGGTGGATCGAGTTGCAGTGTTTATTGACAATAAAAGGACTGTCTGGAATGATTCTCCGCAACCCGGTACCAAGTGGAGCCTTCCGAATGGTGAGTTTTGGATCGGCGTGTTTCAATCGTCCTACTTCGACGGATTCCTTGACGAAATCCGAGTTTATAACAGAGCACTCTCGAGTGCTGAGATTGAATCGGTTTTCGAGTTTGAAAACACTACCGGTGTCGATACTGATAAGGACGGTCTGTCTGACTACGCAGAGCTCGGGGTTTATCACACAGATCCGACCGTTACGGATTCGGATGGTGACGGTGTTTTGGACGGAGACGAGGTTAACGAAGGAAGTGATCCGACAAGTCTGCAGAGCGGGCCAGCAGCGATCGTCAAGGGGCCAGCGGTTATAACAGCGAAAGTAGGACTAAACCTTGAGAAGGGTCTGGAGGTAATGTATCCGGTGTCTGAATTCAGGTTCGCCGATCTGCCGCCCGGTTTGCAGGGGGATCCAGTCACGGGTGTTGTCAGCGGTATTCCAACCAGCAGTGGCGATTTCCAAGGCAAAGCAATTTTGCAGAATCAGTGGGCAACATCGACCAACGTTCTCAAGTTCTCCATAGGCAAGGGCACACCGACGATCAGTTGGGAACCTCCGAACCAAGTTCTTGTCGGAACGCTTCTCGACAACACGATTTACAACGCGATCAGTCCATTGCCTGGGGCATTTACATATTCGCCACCCTTGGGCACGCGATTGGAAGTTGGATCGCATGCACTATCCGCAACGTTCACTCCATTTGATCCGGATAATTACGAGGTCGTGACGGAGACCCGGCAGATATCGGTCACGAAGCATCCCCAGACGATTGAATGGAATGTTTCTGCAGAAGCGATTCTGGGGGATGCCCCGATTGCATTTAACCCGGTGGCCAGTTCAGGTTTGCCCGTGGCTGTTTCCGTGCTGACTGGACCTGGGCGGATTGTCGATGGCACTCTGCAGTTTTTGGGTGGCGGGACGGTTCTTCTGAGAGCGATTCAGCCGGGTAATGCTGATTATGCCGCTGCGGATCCTATGAGTCGGTCGGTTGAGGTCAAGCTGCGCCCACAGATCAGTCAGACCGGGGAGGGTCTCGTCATCCGGGAACCAGCAGGGGAGATCCTGAGTAATGGACAACTCCTTTCGGTGACTGCGATCGCAGGAGATGGGTATCTGTTCAATGGTTGGACGGGCGATGTCTCTTCGAAATCAAATCCATTGAGCTTGGTGGTGACCAATAACGTTCAGATTCAGGCGTTGTTCACCCAGCCGTGGACATTGTCGTTGTCGAATACGCTGGGTGGGAGTGTCATTTCCGAGCCGGCAACGAACCAGGTCAAAAACGGGGATCCAGTCACGGTGATTGCTCTTGCTTCAGAGGGCTATGGGTTCCTGGGATGGAAAGGCAGTTTCGAGACTAAGACCAATCCTTTGGAGTTCGTTCTGGAGACCAACGTCACGCTGGTTGCCGAGTTCGGGAAGATCCTCGGGTTGACGGTCAACACAGCCGTCGGAGGCAAAACCACGGTCATTCCGCAGGCGGGTCCATATCTCGAAGGGGATGAGATCGTCGTCCAAGCAGTCGCGGCGGAAGGGTATCGGTTTACGGATTGGTCGGGCACTCTGTCTGGATCCGGAGAGACGGTGACTGTGACGATGAGGGAGAACCTGATGGTGGAACCGGTGTTCAAGAAGCTCCAGCAGTTGTTCTTGAGCCAGACAGGGGAGGGCCGGGTGACGTTGTCTGGTGGACTATGGCATGACGTGGGTGAAACCGTGACACTCGAAGAGAAGGCCGCCGAAGGTTGGGCATTTGCAGGATGGGAAGGTTCAGCGACAGGCACAACAACACCGCTCGAGCTCAAGATGGCAGCCGGCAGTGCGGTGAAAGCGGTGTTCAAAAAACTTTTTAAGCTTACG
>JAIPJX010000095.1 GCA_021733945.1 Verrucomicrobiota bacterium
ACCCGTTGGGTGGTGTACCTCATGAGGTAGTGTGCCTCGCGCTGCGAGGCACTGTCGGTCGCAGCGCGACCGACTCCACCCTGTCCACCCACTCCACCCAACAAGCTTCATTCAGGGGGCATCACACAATCGCCAGATCTTGGACTGCGGAAGTCCTCTGCCGCTTTCCACCGCGTCGGCAGATCCAAAAGCGGCAGAGGACTGCCGCACTCCACGACGCTATCGCGAACCTGTCAAAGACCGGAGCATACCCGTTGGGTGGAGTCGGGCGCAGCGCGACCGACTCCACCCAATCCACCCACTCCACCCAACAAGCTTCATTCAGGGGGCATCACACAATCGCCAGATCTTGGACTGCGTCGGCCTCTGCCGCACTCCAGCGCGTCGGCAGATCCAAGAGGTGCAGGGCAGAGCGAAGCATCGACGCCGCTTTGGTCAACCCCTTCAAAAAAACAAAGTCCTCCCGATTCCATATCGGGGCGTGGACATCAAAGGCCCGGGATCGGATCGGTACGCCGCACCGTCCTGCCTTCCCAAACGGCGGTGTCGGCATCGCGGTCGTAGGTGAGGATTCGGGAACTGCTTCCAGGTGCGGGAGGGAGGTCCACCTTTGGAATCCAGGCCCGCAGTTCGGAAATCGTTCCCGAATGCTCCGGCACCCCCGCAAGGTTGACCAGCTCCATGGCATCGGTTTCCATGTCATAGAGCTCCTCGGATCCATCACCGTACCGGATATAACGCCAGCGTTCCGTTCGAATCCCGTGATTTTCCTGGTTGTGCGTCGTGATGGCAGGCCAACCGCGCGGTGCTTTGCTGTCGTGAAGCTGAGGCACGAGACTGTGCCCCTCCAGACCCTCTTTGGCAGGCAACCCGGCGAGATCGACCAACGTCGGATACAGATCGAGCAACTCCACCGACCGACCGCATCGGGCGCTCCGCGCAATCCCGGGCCCCGCAAAAATCAGAGGAACCCGGGTCGACCGATCCCACAGACTGTTCTTGCCAGTGATCCCCTTCTCTCCCAGATGCCAGCCATGATCCGACCACAGAACCACGATCGTGTCCTGGGCACGACCGCTTTCCTCCAGTGCGGCGATCACGCGGCCCACCTGGGAATCAACAAAACTGACACACGCCAGATACGATCGCACCAGGGGTTTCCATTGGCCCGCCTCCTTGAGCCACCCAAGCCGGACTTCCGGCAGCTCCCAGTGCAGGTACCAAGAAAACCGCGGTGTATCCTCGCGATCCCCAGTCAACACAAACGGGAGCTGCAAAGTCTCCGTCGGATAAAGATCAAACCACGACTGGGTTGCGTAACAGGGCACGTGGGGCAGAAAAAAACCAACCGAGAAAAAGAACGTTTCGTCCTTCGGAATCTCCTTCAATCGGTCCACCGCCCAGCTGGCGACTTTCCAGTCCCCCTTGTCTTCGTCCTTGTGGGGAAACACTCCCCAATCCACCAGGGGATGATTCCCAAAGGGTGTGGTCACCAGTTTCTCGGGCGGTCGCGCTCCGACACCCGCGCCAGGTCCCAGCACATCGAACTCGTCATCCGTTTTCTCGCGGCCATACCCCCCATGGTAAATCTTCCCCGTGGAATACGTCCGGTATCCGTGCTTCCTCAAATACTGGGGCAGGGTCACCAGATCCTTGAGACTATCCACATTCCGAAACCAGGGAGCAAGGCCATGCACTCCGGTGGTGGAGGGCCGCAATCCCGTCATCAGGCTGGTGCGCGAGGGATTGCAGAGAGGGGCCTGGCAATGGGCGTTTGTAAAAGTCGTCCCTCGCTCCGCCAGTCTGTCCATATTCGGGGTCTGCACCTGGGGGTGTCCCCTCAGCGGTCCGACCCAGTCATTGAGATCGTCGATGGCGATAAAGAGAATATTCGGCTGCCTCGCGCCAAACGCCGTCAGCTGAAAACACAGCACCGCAAAAATGAGTTTTTTCATGGAAGAAACCCTGATACCAGAAAACAGCGGAGCCTCAAAGACATTTACCCAGGCCCCACCCGGCTCCGTCGCTCCAAGGACCGAAGGGATCGTTCAGAGGGACAGCCCGATTATTGGCCGGGCAATGCAGGCAATAAACCAATTCCGGGAGGACCTTGAGGAATGCCGGGAGTCGGAGGCAGGATGATATTGGGATTCGCGACCTTGTTCAGTTCCAGAAGCAGCGCCTGCTCCTCCGAACTCAACTGGTTGTCGGAAGTCTGGGGAGTCGGAACATTGGTGGAGCGGTTCTCCTGAAGGCCGTAGCGGGAAGGAATGGATCCGACGGAAGAATTGGACTGCCCGCGAACCGCCCGTGTTGGAATGGAACGAATGCTTCGGACATTGGCGCCCGCCGTTCCGTTGTCTTGCCCCCCCGCCGGAGTGGGCACACCTCCGGGAACCGTGATACGCGCGCCGCCTGGCACACCCGGCACCGTTTTTTGGGGTGCCGCACCTGCCGGAGCCGGAATCCCGTGACTGACGAAACTCATCAATGTTTCCACGCCGGACTTTCGGATGCGAACGTTCCGATTAACATCGTCGATCTGCAGAACCTCCAGTTCCTCCACCTTCTCAGCCTCCCCGAGGGCGTAATAATCGGTGGCTTTATCCTTGAGGGTTGTGACCATGAAATACGCCCGTTTGACTCCAAACGAAGTGATCCCGGTGAGTTTAATTTCGACGTCCTTCACCTCCGGAGGCGCGACCTCCTCGGCCGGAGGCGGGGGGGGAGGCGGCGGTTTGAGCCCGAACGGGTTTCGATCGATGATCGTCGAATAGACCCGCTCGGGCGATTCGTCCAGACTTTCCTGCGCGACCGCCCCGAGAGGCGCCATCAGCGCCAACCCGAGCGTCAGGACTCCACAATGCCTCAGTTTCGCAATCATCACGTCACATTCCAGCTCTGCCACATGTCAAGGGGAACACCGGTCAGCGCGGGAAGTTGCGCCGCGGCGATTAGTAGGACGCCTGGGCACCCTTGACCGAGCGGCGCTGCATCCAGGGCATCATACCCCGCAAACGCGCACCCACCTTTTCGATCGAATGTTTTTCACCCTTCTTGAGAAGGGCGTTGTAACGCTTGTAGCCTCCCTGGTATTCCCGGATCCAGCCCTTGGCGAATTTACCGGACTGAATGTTCTTCAGCGCCTCTTTCATCCGTTTCTTGGTGCCCGAATCAATGATCTTCGGCCCCACACTCACATCACCCCACTTGGCGGTTTCGGAGATCGAAAACCGCATGCCGCTGATTCCCGCTTCGTTGATCAGGTCGACAATCAGTTTGAGCTCGTGAAGACACTCGAAATAGGCCATCTCGGGTTGATATCCCGCTTCCACAAGCGTTTCGTATCCGGCCTGGATCAGGGCCGTGGCTCCACCGCACAGCACGGTCTGTTCGCCGAACAGATCGGTCTCGGTCTCTTCCTTGAAGGTCGTTTCCAACACCCCGGCGCGTGTGCCGCCAATGCCCTTGGCCCACGCCAGTGCCGCCTTCTTCGCACCCTTGCTCGGATTCTGGTACACCCCGATGATCGCCGGGACTCCCTTGCCTTCCAAATACTGACGACGGACAATATGTCCCGGGCCCTTGGGAGCCACCAGGATCACATCCACGTCCTTCGGCGGAACCACGGTCTTGAAATGAATGGCAAACCCGTGGGAGAAAAGCAGTGTCTTGCCCTCGGTCAGGTTGGGGGCGATGCTCGATTTGTAGACCTCGGGCTGTTTGGTATCCGGAAGCGCCACCATGATGATGTCCGCCCGCTTGACCGCTTCGCCGGTTTCGTAAACCTTGAAGCCCTTTTCCTTGGCGACCGGGATCGATTTGCTCCCCTTGTAAAGTCCGATGATGACGTTCAAACCGCTGTCCTTGAGGTTGAGCGCGTGGGCGTGGCCCTGGGAACCGAATCCCAAAACGGCGAGCGTTTTGTTCTTGAGGTACTTCAGGTCCCCGTCTTTGTCGGTGTAAACTTTTGCAGGCATTCTTCTAATTAGGTTTAGGTTTTAGGTTTAAATCTGATGGGGGTGACTCGGCTCTATTTGCGAGGGAGCGCCACCTTGCCGGTACGGGTCAGCTCGCGAACTCCAAACGAGTTCATGAGCTCCAGAAATTTCTCGACCTTTCCTTCGTTTCCGGTGATCTCCACGGTCAGGCTGTCCGACTGCACATCCACGATCTTGGCGCGGAAGATGTCGGCAATCTGCATCACTTCAGCCCGTGTCCTGGAATCGACGGTCACACGGACCAGGATCAACTCGCGGTCAATGTATTCGTAATCCCGGAAATCCTGGACATCGAGCACTTCGACCAACTTGTGCAACTGCTTGACGATCTGTTCGAGGGTGGCGTCGTCCCCCCGGGTGACAATAGTCATCCGAGACGTCCCCGGATCCTGAGTCGGACCCACATTCAGGGAGTCGATGTTGTAGCCCCGGCCGCTGAACAGGCCGGCGACGCGTGTCAAAACGCCAAACTTGTTTTCCACAAGCACTGAGATTGTGTGCCGCATAGTCGTGTTTGCTGACCGAATTTTCTACCCGCCAGTCTTAAAAATCAAAAAAACCCGCGTCCCAATTGGAACGGCGGGCGACCTGCGAGCGTGCTGCCAAAGCCCTAGGTCGCCTCAGTCGCTTTCGACGACGAGGCATACCAAGTTCGCAATGGCCACTAATTGCATCGGGCCGGAAAGTATCAATCCGCGTGATCAGGGTCAACTGGTTTTTCCTTTTGAAAACACGATCCGCCGCATCAGGAGCTGGCCAGCCCCAACCCGGCGGGTTATAAACCATGCCATGCGTCTGCTGCTTGCCATCTTCCTCTGCCTGCCGATTCACGCCGCACAACGCCATTTTATCTGGGCCATCGAACACAACAACTCCAGGGTCTACATCGCCGGTGCCATCCACGGCATGTTCCCGGACTCACCTCCCCTGCCCCCGGTTTACCGGACCATCCTCGATGCAGCCGACAGGCTCATTCTGGAAACCGACTTCGGCCAACTGAGCTCACCCGATTCCATCCAATACTGGAACGAACGCGCAAAAACCAGCTCCGGAAACCTCGTGCCCACCGCTCTCAAGTCGCAGGCTCAGGTGACCCTTCTCAACGCCGGCGTGGCACCGTTCCATCTCGAAACCGCCTGGGCCCTGGCCGTGACCCTCGAAGATTTGCACGCCATCAACATCGGCATCGATTTCGACCGGGGTGTTGATTATCAACTCTACGCCCAATCCCTGGAAAACGGCACCGATGTGATCGGACTGGCCGATTACCAGGAACACATCGACGTGCTGCCGTCTGTTCCCTTTGCAGAACAGTTGCAGTGGCTCGAGTCGGCTCTGGACCCGCAGCGAGACCCGCACGCCGAATGGAGCCTGCAACTGGATTTGTGGCGCGCCGGTGACCTCGAAGCCATGGCCCTGCTGGATTCTCCAACCACCCCCGGATACGAACAGGTGTATGCCGCACGAAACCGGGCATGGTTGCCAGCCATCCGGAACCTTCTCGACCTGCCAGGCCTTTCGTTCGTCGTCGTGGGTGCCAGTCACCTGGGGCGCGCGGACGGGATTCTCGAAGGACTGCGTCGGATGGGATTCCATCCGACCCAGATCGAACAACCCGAACTCACCCTCCGCCAGTCATCCCCGGGCTTCTGGGTGCCCGTTCCCAACCTCTCGGTCGGCACCACCGTGATGGAATCCTCCACCGATCTTGAAACATGGAGCCCGACCGCCGAGCAACCGCAGGACGCAGCACAACGGTTCTGGAGAGCCCGATGGACCCCTTAAATTCCGGCGCAGGCACGAACCCCAACGGGTCCACCCGCTGAAATCTCCGGCCTCAGGATTCGCCGCCCCGCCCCTTCCTGAGCTTGCAGCCGAAGCCCCAAACTGGCAGACTCCCCCTGCAACCATTCAGGCGAAACCAACACAGGACTCCAGACCGTTCTCATGAAACTGAAAGCCCTCCTCAAAACCGCTCTCATTCTCGGCGCACTGCTCCCCACGGTCCACCAGGCTGCTCCCGCACCCGAGCATCCCAACGTGATCGTGATCATGACCGACGATCAGGGTAGCGTGGATGCAGGGTGCTACGGATCCACGGACATCGAGACCCCGGCGGTGGATCGCCTGGCCGCGCACGGTGTCCGGTTCACCCAGTTTTATTCGGCGGCTCCGGTCTGTTCCCCCTCCCGGGCCGGCCTCCTGACCGGACGCTACCCATGGGTTGCAGGCATGCCCGGCAACGCGGCTGCTCCCCCCATCGAAGAAGCCGATCAACTCGACGGATTCACCGGGAACGGCCTGCCCGCCTCCGAACGAACCCTCGCCGAGATGTTCCGGGATGCGGGATACGGAACCGCGCACATCGGCAAATGGCATTTGGGATATGCCGAAGGACACAAACCCCTGGATCAGGGATTCGACTATTCATTCGGGTTTATGGGAGGATGCATCGACAACTACACCCATTTCTTCTATTGGGCGGGTCCGAACCGGCACGATCTCTGGGAGAACAACCGCCGCGTGCGCATGCCGGGACAGTTTTTTCCAGACCTGATGGTCGAGAGGGCCACCGCCTACATCCGCAAACAGGAGGGCCGTCCGTTTTTTATGTACTTCGCCCTGAACCTCCCCCACTACCCCTATCAGGGAGATTCCAAATGGCTTGATCATTACAAATCGTTGCCGTATCCGCGCAACCTGTATGCCGCCTTCGTTTCCACCCTCGACGAACGAATCGGCAGACTCATGACGTTCCTTGAGGATTCCGGTCTGCGCGAACGCACCCTGATCGTCTACCAATCGGACAACGGCCATTCGGTCGAACAACGCGCCCATTCGGGCGGAGGCAGCAACGGTCCGTACCGGGGTGCCAAATTCAGCGTCTTCGAGGGAGGCATCCGCCTCCCGGCCATCATCTCCCTGCCAGGCACACTGCCCGAGGGAGCCGTCCGGAACCAGGTCGCACACGGATGCGACTGGTATCCCACCCTGGCCGAGCTCTGCCACCTGCCTCCCCCCACTTCCGATTTGAACGGCCGCAGCCTGACCTCGGTCATTCGTTCCCCCGACGCCCCCAGTCCCCACGACACCCTTCTGTGGAAATCCGGACAACAATGGGCCGTGCGCCAGAGTCCCTGGAAGCTTCTGCACAAACCCGATGATCAGGCGGACACACCCAGACTGGCCGAAGCGGACAAGGAATGGTTCCTGGCCAATCTGGACGAAGATCCAGGCGAACAGACCAACCTCGCACGCCGACACCCGGACATCGTCGAACGTCTGCGAGCCTTGGAACCAATCGCCCGGTAACCGAACACCGCCGAATCACTCCCGCTGCGCGGAGATCTGCGGCATCCGAAACTCCAAAACAAAACAGCGCATGGGCCGCAGAATTGATGGACTTTATATAAAATTCCTGTCATGAAAAGAGAGCTGCATTGCACGATCCGGACCGGATATGATCCATTTTAGCGCCAGAGGAAACATCAATTCGTTTTGGCAACTGACCGAGCTGGTTCCTCCTGCGGAATTCAGAACCCACGAATCGCAGATCACACCGGACCAACTCGACGAGTTCGAGACCCTGATTTGCACGCGAGCCAAAGAGCGCGAGATGGCAACGTTCATCTCCACAAACCCGGCGCTCCTGACCATTCTCCTGGACTTCTCCCGAGCCGGACATCACGACGCCTGGGTCATTCCAAGCAAGGCCATCCGGGCCCGCCTTCCAGCGGAACCCGCTGGAGCCGTACCAAGCTTCATCATTGGTGGCAAATCCTCCGGCGGGATTGCCTGGATTGCCGTCGAGCTCAAGGGTGCCGATTCAGAACTGTTTGCCGGCCGGGGTGAAAGCCTTCAGTTCAGTGCCCCTGCCAACGTCGGAGTCTGCCATTTGCTCGAATCGATTGATTGGTGTCGAAAAGAACAAAAATCCCTTCGCGAAGAAGTGCAGCTGCACGGATTGACCCAGCCAAAAGGCTATCTGCTGATCGGTGCCGAAGAGGAGTTTTCCGACACACGCCGTCAGGAGATGAAGGGTGCCTGGAACCGGCACCTGGCCGGCACCCTGCAGACACGGACCTACGACGCGCTCCTGCGGGCCGGTCGCCGCCTGGTCAGCAATTACCGCAAAGCCTAGATCACCGCGCCGCATGGCTTGCTGCCCGAGATAAAGACCGTTCGCCCGCCCCGTCAGGACCGCAGCACCTTTGTCACGCCTCCCCCACCGGCGACCACGACGGAAGCGGATGCGCCTCACGAGCGAACTCACAAACCCAGCACCGCCGTTCCCTGCTCAAACACGATATCCACCGGGATCCCCGCTTCGGACAGGCCCCGCAGATCCGACTGCAGCTCCGCTCCGATGTTCCCCCGCTCCG
Source organism: Verrucomicrobiota bacterium (assembly GCA_021733945.1). GTDB lineage: Bacteria > Verrucomicrobiota > Verrucomicrobiia > Limisphaerales > SIBE01 > JAIPJX01. The sequence goes on from JAIPJX010000095.1 coordinate 8,384, forward strand.
TCACCAAACGACCCACCCCTTCGTAATCGCCATCGCCCTGCAGGGTCAGGATGAGGCGGGACAAAGAGGCGATCGCCTCGCGCATGCGTTCAAACCGCACCCGATAGGTACCCGTCGCCGCATCCCGGCTGAACGCTTCGTGTTCCAGGAAATAATTGAACCGGATCATATTGGCCCGCCCATGGGCACTGGAGGCACCGAAGCGGATCGACCGAAAGATCCCGGCCATAAAGGTCACATAAGCATCCTCCAAATCCCCCTCCAACACGCCGGTGTCATGCAATTGCCCGATCATGTAGAGCCCCAGGATGTCCGCCTTGCCTTCCTCGAGAGCCGCGGCGTGCTCCTTCAGAGCCTCGCGGACGGTTCCTTTCCCGTCGATCGTGTTCTTGATTCCCAGCCCGTGGGCCACTTCGTGAAACATGATATTTGAGAAGAACGCATCAAAGGTAACCCGATCGCGCTGATCCGCAGCGATCAACACGTCGGCGATCGGAACCAGGATCTTCTCGAACTTGGCCCGCATCGCATTCTTGAGCTGGAGCCGACGCGTGCCCTTCTCGAGCTGCACGGACTCATCGTTCGGCAAATTGATCGCAATGGTCTTCGATCCCGAGTTGCAGTCGCCAGCGTAATAAACCACGTCATACGCGTTGAGATCCGCATTCGATCCCGGAGTCTCCCGCTTGTAAGCCTCGCTCACGGGCAGGCCCTTCTGCAAGTCTCCCAGCAGAGCTGCATACTTCGACAACCGCTGGCTCCACTCACGGTCCTTGACGAGCACATACGCTTCATGCGCGCTTTTGTAACCGAACAGTGCATCCTCATAGTTTTCGATCGGGCCAATCACCACATCGAGGATGTTGTCCTTCATGTCCAACCACGCCAGATCGCTCTCCCGATACTGATCCGTCAGGAGCGCTTCGGCGCGAAGCATCAGGTAACGGCGCAATCCGGGATCCTCCGCAAGCATCGCGGCCTGCCGCAGAAGCCCCGCGGCCCGCTCCACCTGAACGGCAAACGCCTGATGGTAGGGTATCGTCTTCAAACGCCCCTGATCGTCTCTTCGCAGGAGGGTGTAAGGGCTCGCCTTGTCCGCCAGATCCGCCCCCTCAAATTCCTCAACAGTCATATCGGCAGGGTAGAAATTGGCCCCCTTCGGTTTCTCCCCGATCCCAGCCACAAACGAACGATTTCCGTCCAACCGATCCCAGGGCCCGTAGTTCATTTCGACAAAACGTCCGGTTGCAGGATCCCGAACGGACCCAAGCAACGCTTCCTTGTCTCCATAAGCTTCGATCCAAAACAGTTCGTCCATGATTCGGGCGGCCTCGATCAAGAACGGAAGCATCGATTTTTGCCGATCGCTCAACTTGGTCAGGTCGGTTGTAAGCCGGAACCGCGCGTACTGGCGCACTTTGCGTGCACTCTCCTCATCGGGACCATCGATCCTGGCAGCCGGTTTCCGGAGCCCCTGACAGCCGGACGCCACAAGCGAACCCAGAACGAGTGCGAAACAAAACAAGTTTTTCATTGACGAAACCCTACCAAAGACCAAGTTTGAATCAAAGACTTCGAATCGAATTCGCCCCACCCAACAACCACCCCACGATTGTTGTCTGCCTGGTTCGAGTCTCCATAAAAAAAACAATCACGATTCTCACCGCCACCACGCCCCTCCCCCCTCACCTCCGGCACCATCTTCCCGCGTTCGAGCGAAGCGGGATCTTGACGGACCGAGGACCGCGCGGAACCGACCCAAACGATCCGGAACAAACCCGTGGATTTCCCGGGATTCGACGAGTCTTTCTACGAAACCACCGCCTCCATCCACCTCGACGGCCCCTTCCCCCACCATCGGGAGGCCTGGCAGGCGCTGCTCAAGGCTGCAGGATGGCCCGAAACCACTTCTGCCGATTTCTTCACCCGAGTGGAGGAGACGCCGGACTTCGAATCCGGCACCCATACTCACCACGATCAACCGCTTTCTTTCGGCACCAACGACAGCAGCGGGATCGACGGACTTTAGACGAACCCAGCCTTGGTGTTCCCCACGGGCGTGGGGATGGTCCGGTAAATTAAAACCTGCATCAATGGATCGGTTCGTTATCCCCACCTTTGTGGGGTCTCGCGCATCGGCTGCCCGGTTGCAACTCCCCGCTCCGGCACACTGACAAACGAACGGCCCAAGCCTCACCCCTTCAGCCCACAATTTTCCGGCATCGCGCCTTTGCAATTTTCCCAGATCTGATATCCTTCCCATCTGGATGCCAGAACTTGTGTCACATCAACCTCTGGACGGCAAATTCTCCGGATTCACCATCGATCTGGTGGGAATCGGCAAGGCACAGTTGACGCGGTTGCTCAAACAGAGCACCGAGACCTCCATTTACCAAACCAGTCACGCGGGCGTGATCGCCAAGATGTTCGATCTGAACGACGGCCAATCCGCCGAGCTGCGCCACGGGCCACTTCTGAGTTACAACCTGGAAGTCAAGAATTTCAAGGACATCCTGGACCTGGACGACCTGCGCCCGCTCGTGCCGGCCTTTTACGGATCGGGCATTGATCGCCAGAACCGGTGCGCCTTCATTGCAATGGAATTCCTGGTCGGCCAGGACCTGCAGGAGTGGTGCGATCGCGGTGCCCTGGAAGATTATTCCGATGCATGGATGCAGGATTTTCGAAAAGCCGTCTACGAGGCACTTTCCATCGTGGAACAATTCCACAGACACGAAATCATTCTGATCGATTTCAAGCCGGAAAACGTCATCCGCCTCGACGATCGCCGAATCAAGTTTGTCGACATGGGTGCGTTCTTCACCCCCCGTCACAGTCTTGAGACCGAAAAGTATGTCTATTCGGCAACCCCGGATTATGCCGAATTGGTCACCGACACTTCCAACGTCCAGACCGGACGCCCTTTGACCCAGACGGCGGACATCTTTTCCGCAGGCGTTGCCCTGTTCGAAATGGTGACCGGCAATTCACGCCTCGCGATCGCAGACCAGACAGCCGACCAAATCCTGATCCATCCCGAAGTGTTTCTGTTCCGCGACTCTCAAATCAAGGATGTATGGCGCTGTTTCCCCCATCTTCAGGAACAACTGCCGCTGCTGCAAACTCAACTCGGAGAAAGGCGCATTCTCTTCTCCGAGTTTTGGCACCTGCTCAAGGGTTATCTGGCGGAGGAACTGCCCGATTGGGAGCAACTCTCGGAGGAAGCCCACCTTGAGATGCTTCTCTCCGTAGGCACCACCTTCATCCGGGACCAACTCCCTCCCCGTCTTGAATGGCTCGCCGGCCCCATCGCCCAGGCCACCACCCTGCGCAGCATCCGTGTGGCAAGCATCGCCCGACTGATGCAACTGCTCGAGGATCCGCTTGACTCCACTCTTTTCAGCCAGATCCAAAACACCAATGGATTTGTCATTCACCTGAATGCGATGGACCAATCCGCCCGGTTCACCGCACCGCTCAACAGTTGGGAAGTACGACGCAACCCGCAAACGGAACTCTGGGCCATCTCCACTCCATGCGCCTGGAGGCATGCCCGCGAACTGGCATGCCTCTTTTCTCTAAAACTCAATCATCAGGATGAACAGGGCCACCGGTTCTATTCAATCGTGACTGAAGAGGAGGCGGATCGATTCCAGGGAATCGGACTCACGCTGCATGCCCTGCAAAACGATCACCTGGCCTGGATCGGTGGTTAAGCCTCCTGAAAACCGACGGCACCATTCGCCCCCCCAACACCCTGCGCTCCCCGTTTGACCTGACGCCCTGCCAGGTCTAGGATTCCACCATAACACATCCATCATGAACCGTATCAAACACCTCATTCTGACCGCCCTCCTGGCAACACTGACCACCGCCCACATCCGGGCGGCTGAATTACGAATCGGCATCATCGGGCTGGACACCTCCCATGTGACGGCATTCACATCGCTCCTCAACGACCCGACCCACGCAAACCATGTTTCTGGAGCGCGGGTTGTCGCGGCCTTCAAGGGCGGAAGCCCCGACATCGAGTCAAGCTGGTCGCGCGTCGACAAATACACCGAGGAACTCAAATCGAAACACGGGGTGCAAATCTATGACACCATCGCTGAAATGTGCGCCCACGTGGATGCCGTGATGCTTGAAAGCGTGGACGGACGACCTCACCTGGACCAGGCGCGCCCGGTGATTGCAGCGGGAAAACCCCTCTTCATCGACAAACCCATGGCGGCCTCGCTCACCGATGTCCTGGAAATCTTTCGCCTCGCCCGCGAAAAGGGCGTTCCGGTCTTCAGCTCGTCTTCTCTCCGTTACGGAAAATCGACCCAATCGGCCCGCAAAGGAACCCTTGGAGTCATCCTCCGGGCGGAGACCTTCAGCCCTTCCCCGATCGAAAAAACTCACCCGGACCTTTTCTGGTATGGCATTCACGGTGTCGAATCCCTTTTCACGGTCATGGGCCCGGGCTGTCTGAGTGTTAAACGCGGCACCACCACCGATGGCAAAATCGAGGTCACAGGAACCTGGCCCAACGGCCGGATCGGAATATTCCGCGAAGGGGCCAAAGGTTATGGAGGCACCGCAAAAGGCCAGACCGGCGAGCTGGAGGTCGGTGCCTACGAGGGCTATCACCCGCTCGTCGCCGAGGTCATCGAGTTCTTCAAAACCGGCATCGCCCCCGTTTCACCCGAAGAAACCATCGAACTCTTCGCGTTCATGGAAGCAGCCGACGAAAGCAAACGCCGGGATGGCGCCGAAATCAAGATCTCCGATATCCTGCAAAAGGCGGCCTCGCACAAACAATAAATCTTTGCTCCGAATCCTGGAAGCCCCCGAACCCCGCATGATACGCCATGGCTCACGCGGGATTGGGGGGATCGAACAGGAGTGATTGAAAAACCATCGATCCATTCGTTTGAAGCAACCGTGCCAATGGCGACTTCACCGTGGGGCGCCCGGGTTCACCCTGATCGAGCTCCTGGTCGTCATCGCGATCATCGCCATTCTGGCTTCCCTGCTTCTGCCCGCGTTGACCCATGCGAAAGCCTCCGCAAAATCAACGCGCTGCAAGAGCAATCAACGTCAGATCGCCCTCGGGCTCGGCATGTACCTTCAGGACAACGCGTACTTTCCGCTCCTGGCAACCGTTCCCAACGACTCCAAACCCGATGGATCCAAGTGGTATGACGACCTGCTCCCGTATATCGATCAGAAATGGACCAACGACATCTTCGCATGCCCCAGCTTTCGCGGCGATGTCTGGGACGGCCGCATTCAATCCGACCTCTTCTTTCTTTCCGGAGGCAGCTACGGTTATAACGTCGGAACTGCCGATCAGGAGCAGGTGCAACGTCACGGACTGGCAGGACGATTCGATGCCCCCGGCAACATGACCCAGATCCCAATCCCCGAATCCGAGGTCAAGGTCCCCTCCAACATGATCACCCTGGGCGATTCCTTCGCGAGCATCTCCCAGAACAGTCGACTGCTCGTGTCCGGAATCGAAACCCTCTCGCGTCGCCTTTACATTCAGGGAGACATCGATCCCAACGCCGGCACCGAGATCGCCGAGGCTTCCGTCCGTGAGGCCCGAAACCGGCACAATTCCAAGCTCAACATGTCATTCAACGACGGTCACGTCGAAGCACTGGATCACAAAAGCCTCTTCCTGGATCTCGACCCGGAATCGCTCCGGCGCTGGCACTCGGACAACCTGCCCCACGAAGAGTTTTTTCAATGACCCCCTCACACGGTTGATCTGCAGGCCGACTCCGTTACCGTGAGACTGCCAACGCCACCGCCCCCACAACCGCCAATACCCCGCCCAGCAGGGAGCGCAGGCTGGGCTTCTCCCCTTCGGTCCAACGCGCAAACGGAATCACCACCAGCGGGGTGATCGCCACGATTGGCAACACCATCCCGGTCGGCGTCGTCGCCAATGCCCACTGATAACAGCCGACCCCCAGCATCGGACCACTCAGCGCGTTCACCAGAACCCAGGGCGAAGCCACCCGCCACGGGGCCGCGGCACCGCTGAGTTCCCGGTCCCTTCTGTCCTTCTCCCGGCGGCTCCGCGTGCGATGACGAACCACCATCAGAAAAAGCGCTGCCACAACCCAACCCGCGATGATTCTCTGATACGCCGCCGTCAACCCGTCGATTTCCTGCCCTGCCGCCTCAGCCACCATGTACGCCTTGCGACTGACCACCGCCCCCATGCCCTGCCCCAAAGCCGCGATAATCCCGTAACTCCCCCCCACCCAAAGTGTTTGTCGGGAAAGGTTCAGGTGTTTGGCCGGCGCAAGCGCAAGACCAACCCCCGCCAGAATCGTAATGCTCGCTATGATCTGTGCAGACGAAAGCGTGGTGCCGATCCAAAGCCATTCCGTCAACGCGGCAAACGGTGCCGCCACACAATGCACCAACAGGGTGGAAAGACGCGATCCAATCCTCGGCAACGCCTGATAGAGAGCGATGTCCCCTATGCCAAACCCGATGAAACCGCTCACCAGAAAAATCAAAAACGCGTCTCCGGACAATCCCCCACCCCATCCGTGCGCCCAGATCCCCAGGAACACCATCGCGCAGCTGATTCTCCAGAAATTGGCCTCCACACCGCCCAGGAGTCGGGCAATCCGATGCGCAGTCACAGCGGAAACCGAGAACAGGATTGTCGTTAAAAACGCCGGCAACATTCGGCCCGAGTGTGTCCGGCCGGAGCCGCTTGTCACGCAATTAACCCACCCCACACACGACAACCTTTTGTTGCACCTGCAACAAAAGGTTGTCGTACCGAAACAAACACGAAGCACACTGCCATTCGGTTTTGCCGGGGTCATGTCCTCGCTGTGAATCCCGCACTGCTTGCAGTGGTGCCGATTAAGATCCTGGTCGAGAGGGAGTCCGTTGCCTTCCCTGAGTTCCGGAGAGATTTGATTCTCCACGCACAACCCAAGCGCCGCCCCCGTTTCGCGCATCCCCGGCAAGGAACAACAGGGTCCTCCCCATGCGTCGGGCGTCAAAAAGGAGGCGCTCCGTTGTCCCGTCCACGCCGGATGGCCGTGGGGCGAGACGCGCAACCACAATGAGGTTGCGACGGACGGCGTCCCGACTATGGTGCAGGCGTGCAACCTGAACTTGCAATCGTGGTGCCGGTCTACAACGAAGCGGACAACATCCTTCCCCTGGCCAAAGAGGTCGCGAAGGCGGTCGCGGAAGCGGTCAACTCGTACGAACTGGTATTCATCGACGACGGCAGCACCGATTCCACGTGGTTGAAAATCCGCGAAGCACACGAGGTCAACCGATGCGTCCGCGGAGTCCGGCATCTCACAAATGCCGGCCAGAGCGCCGCGCTCTGGACGGGGCTCCAATCGACCGGGAGCGCGTTGATCGGCACTCTGGATGGCGACCTGCAAAACAATCCCGCCGATCTGCCAAAGCTGCTGAAGGAACTGGAGCAGGTTGATTTTGTCTGTGGCGTGAGAACCAAACGCCAGGACGCCCCGCTCCGGCGCATCTCCTCGCAGGTGGCACGGGCAGCGCGCAGGTGGGTCCTGGGCGTCGATTTCGCAGACACCGGATGCGCCCTCCGCGTGTTCAAACGGGAGATTGTTGGAAACGTGCTCCCGTTCCACGGAATGCACCGGTTCCTGCCGATTCTGGTACACAGCAGCGGCTACAGGACCCGTGAAGTCCCGATCAGCCATCGCCCAAGAATCGCGGGAGTTTCCAAATACGGGATCGGGAACCGGCTTTTCCGCGGGATCCTGGATCTCTTCGCAGTGGCCTGGTATCAAAAAAGACGCATGAAACCCATCGAGATCGAAACTTTGGGCGACCAACCCAACCCAACCGAACCACCAACAAGCCCCTCACGCCGATGATTCCCACCGAACCCTCACAGAAAACGCTGTCCGTCGGGGCAACCCTGACCTTGACCATCGAAGACATTGCCTTTGGGGGCGAAGGCGTGGCGAGATCGGACGCCTTTGTCATCTTCGTCCCGTTTGTGCTGGTTGGGGAAGAGGTTGAAGTGGAGATCACCGAGGTCAAACGCCACTTCGGCCGCGGAAGATTGATTCGGGTGCTCCGCGCCTCCCCCCATCGCGTGGCTCCCGAGTGCCGTTATTTCGGCGAGTGCGGCGGGTGCCAGTACCAACACATCGCGTACGGGCAACAATTGGAAATCAAACGCAAGCAGGTGATCGACCTGTTCGCCCGCATCGCCGGACACCGCGGGACGCAGGTGGATCCGGTGATTCCGTGCTCCCATCCCTACGGTTATCGGAACCGGATCATGGTGCGCAGCCAATGGGACAAAACAAAGCAGGGGCTGAACATCGGGTTTATCCGGGCGGACAACCGATTGGTGGTGGATGTGGAAGAATGCCGCATCACGGAACCCGACCTGCACGCCGAATTGTTGCATGTGAGAAAGAATCCGCCACCCAAGGGGGGGATCAAGGTCACCATCCGCAAATTTCCAGAGAACTGGGAACTTCCGCGGGATTCGTTTTTTCAGAACAACTTTTATCAGATCGACGCACTGATCGAGACCGTGGGGAAGGCCCTCAAATCGAGTGGCATCCGGAACCTGATCGACGCGTATTGCGGAGTCGGTTTTTTCAGCATCGCCCTGGCCGATCGGGTCGATCGGTTTGTCGGAGTCGAACTGGACACGCGTGCCATTCAAGCCGCCCGTAACAACGCCCAATCGCGGGGACTGACGAACGGCGAGTACCTGGCGGGCAGGACCGAAACCCTCCTGCCCGGGCTTCTCGACCGGTTCCCCTCTGCGGAAACGGCCCTGGTTCTCGATCCCCCGCGAAAAGGGTGCATGAAAGAAACCATCGACCTGCTTCGCAGGGAACTGCCGCAACAGATCATCTACGTCTCGTGCAATCCCGCCACGTTGGCGCGCGACATCGCCCTGCTCTGCGAAGAGGGCGTGTATCAGCTCGAACGCGTCACTCCGCTGGACATGTTTCCGCAGACACAGCACGTCGAATGCGTTGCCGATCTGCGACATCGGGCAAACTAAACTTGCCAAGAGCCGGATCATCGTTTCAACTGATTGGACTCTCTGGCTATGCAAGAAAAGCAACATGTACCCTTCGGATTCGTGCAATCGGCCCTTCCCTGGTTTGTCGCAGCCGGAGCACTGATCACCTACCTGATTACCCTGGTTCCGTGGCTCAGCCTGTCGAACATTGCTTTCGTGGCCAAGGTCACCGCCCTGGACGGCACCCCGCCATTGAGTGCCCCCCTGTTTTTCCTGCTCACCTATCCCATCCGGGTGCTTCCGGATGCGGTTCAACCGTGGTGCCTGAATGCCTTCGCAGCCGTCTGCTCCGCACTGACCCTGGCGCTCCTGACCCGGTCCGTAGCCCTGCTTCCCCACGACCGGACCCACGACCAGCGCCTTCGGGAACGGAGCGATTATTCAAATCTCAGCATCCCTTTGGCCTGGCTCCCGCCGCTCTTTGCGGCGCTCGTCTGCGGCCTGCAACTGACCTTCTGGGAACATTCCATTGCAGCCACGGGAGAAACCCTGAACCTGCTGCTCTTTGCCTACGTCATCCGCTGCCTGCTTGAGCTGCGGATTGACGGGAACGAAGCGTGGCTCAAACGGTTCGCGCTGGTCTACGGGCTCGGGATCGCCAACAACTGGGCCATGATCGGGTTTCTCCCCTGTTTCCTCGTGGCGCTCGTCTGGATCCGGGGCTTCAGCCTGTTCCAGTTCCGATCCTTTCTCGGCATCGTTCTGTGCGGCTCGGCGGGCCTTCTGTTGTATTTCTTCCTGCCCCTGCTCTGGGCTTTCGCGGATGGCACCGACATAGGTTTCTGGGAGGCCATGCGAGCTCAACTGGGCAATCAAAAGAACTACCTGCTGGGTGGCGGCCTGCGGAGTCGGGCCATCATCCTCTCGCTCACCTCCGTTCTCCCGGTCCTGATCATGGGAATTCGATGGCCATCCAGTTTCGGGGATACCAGCGCAGCAGGCACCATGCTGACCAACGCCATGTTTCGGATCATTCACCTGCTGTTTTTCGGTGTCTGTCTCTGGGTGGCTTTCGACCAAAAATTCAGCCCGCGCGCCTTGGGCAAAGGAATTCCCTTTCTCACGTTTTATTATCTGGGAGCGCTGAGTGTCGGGTATTTCAGCGGCTACCTCCTGCTTGTCTTCACCGATCCCAAGGCGAAGTCGAACCGCCGCCGCGCCGCCGGGAACCCAATCCTCAACACCGCCGTCACAGGCATGGTCCTGCTCGCTTTTATCGGCGTGCCAGCCGGGCTGATCGCCAGGAACAGCGGAACGGTCTGGAACCAAAAAGAACCGCTCTTCGAGCGTTTCGCCGAGTCCGCCTACAAAGCGCTCCCCAAGGAGGGGGCCTATGTTTTGAGCGACGATTTTTACGGTTCGGATCTGCTCATTCTGCAGGCTTACCTCAACAAGATCGGAGCCAGGGATCAGCATGTGCTGTTGCACACGCGCTCCATGACGAATCCCCAATACCACCAGCGGCTGGCGAAACGATTTCCAGGACGCTTTCCCGATATCCTGAAGGGCGAGGCCGTTGGCGATTCGGTTGAAGATCCGGTGCTGCTCAACCTCATGCTGACGATATCGGCCAGCAACCGGGTCTATTACCTGCATCCAAGTTTCGGATTTTATTTTGAGCGGTTTTATTCGCGCCCCCAAGGGATCGTGCACGAGCTGAACCTCTACAATACCAACCAGTTTCTCCCCGCCCCCCTTTCCGATCAGGAACTCGAAACCAACCAACGCTTCTGGTCCGAGATGCAACCAGCCGTCAAGACCGTTCAGGAGCTCTCGAAGGCGGATGTCGCGGATGCGCGGTTCCTAAGCCGATTCTATTCACGATCCCTCAACGACTGGGGCGTCACCCTTCAGCGGCACCAGAAGGCCGAGCAGGCAACCCCCTGGTTTGAGGAGGCCTTCTCGATGAACACGAACAACCGTCCGGCGGCCGTGAACATCGAATACAACCGGTTTCTCCGCAACCCCCAGACCTCGGCTCCCCCGGTGCCCAGAACCACGGAGGAACGATTCGGGATCTACCGCGACTGGGAAACCCTGCTCGGGGTCAATGGACCGTTTGACCATCCGGACTACCTGCTGCAATTGGGAGAAATCCTCAGCCAACAGAGCCTGTTTCGCCAGGCGGCGATCAACCTCAACCGGGTGGTCACCCTGGAGGCAACCAACCTTCTGGCCCGATTCCTTTACGCGACGAACTACCTTCAGGCCGGACTCCCGGACCGCGCCCTGCAGGTGGCCGAGGGCATACGCGCTCCCGGGCAATTCCAGCTCAACTCCGACGCCCAGGTCGGTCTCCTTCGACTCGAAGCTGCGGCGCACTTCTCAAAATCCGACTACGCCCAGGTCGAAAAGATTCTGCTGGATGGAGCCGCCAAACTCACGAACCGCATTGAACTGCTCGATGCGCTCGTCATGTTTTACGGACAAACCAAGCAGTACACCAACGCGCTTCAAACCATCGACCGGATCCTGACGATCTCGCCCGACAACCCCAAGGCGCTCATCAATCAGGCGACCCTGCATTTCAACCACCAGGATTTCCAAAAAGCGCTGGGTTCGCTGAATCTTGTGCTCGGCAAGGATCCCGGCAACCTGGCCGCTCTGATGTACAAGGTGTTCATCCTGATCGAAACCAAGGATTTCCCGAACGCACTGACCGAGGTGGAAAAGGTGCTTGCGATCGCCCCGGAAAAACCGGAAGCCCTGCTCTACAAGGGAGTCGTCCTCATCGAAACCAAGGAATACGACAAGGCGGTTGAACCGCTCGACAAGGCGCTTGAACTTCAGCCAAACAACTTCAACGCCCTGCAAAACCGTGCCATCGCCAATCTTCAGCGAGGCAGTCTGGATGCCGCCCACGAGGATTACATCAAGCTCCGGGGCATGCAGCCGAATTATTTTGTTGCGTATTACGGCCTGGGTGAAATCGCCTTCAAACGGAACCAGAAGGCCGAGGCGATCGAGTATTACGAGTTCTACCTCCGGTATTCCCAGCATCTGGATACCCCCGAGTTGCGCGCCGAGCGTGAGCTCGTATCGACCCGACTGGCACAGTTGAAGGGCAAGTAACAGGCGCATGCGCGTCACCCACATCATCACGCGTCTGATCGTCGGGGGCGCACAGGAAAACACAATCGCCTCGGTGCTCGGGCTCCATGGACTCCCGGGTGTGCAGGCGCACCTGATTTCCGGTCCCACCTCCGGACCCGAGGGATCCCTCGAATCCCTGGTTGCCTCGGTTCCGGGCCTGCTCACCCTCGTCCCCACCCTGGTCCGGCAAATCGATCCCTGGAAGGATTTCCGCGCTCTCCTGCACCTGACCCGTTTGCTGCGGGAACAACGCCCGGATGTCGTCCACACCCACAGCGGCAAAGCCGGAGTTCTGGGTCGCCTGGCGGCGCGCCTGGCTCGCGTCCCGCTCGTGGTGCACACCATCCACGGCCCCTCCTTTGGACCGTTCCAGGGCTGGCTCTCCAACCAGCTGTTCACCGCAGCGGAACGCGTCGCCGGTCGCTGCACGGATCACTTTGTCACCGTCGCGGACGCCATGCGCGACCAGTATTTGCAGGCTGGCATTGGGCGTCCCGGTCAGTACACCCGAATCTGGAGCGGGTTTCCCCTGAAACCCTTCATCACCGCCCGGAACGACCTGGAACTGCGCCGACGGTATGGCATCGCGCCCACGGACTTCGTGGTCGGGAAGGTGGCCCGACTGTTTCAACTCAAGGGCCACGACGATCTTTTTGCCGTCGCCACGGAGCTCGTACAGGCCTGCCCGAACATCAAGTTCCTCCTGGTCGGAAACGGCGAATGGCGGGAGCGCTTCGAGCACCTTGCCCAATCGCTCGGTCTCCGGGATCGTTTCGTCTTCACCGGCCTCGTGCCACCGGAGAATGTCCCTCCCCTGATCGGGATCATGGACATGGTCGTCCATCTCTCGCGCCGCGAAGGTCTCGCACGGGCCCTCTCGCAGTCGCTGGCCACGGGGCGCCCCGTGGTGGCTTACGACAGCGACGGGGCACGTGAGGTTTGCCTCGACGGACAAACCGGTTTTCTGATCCAGACAGGCGATCTCGAAACATTAAAACGACGGATCCTCGATCTCGCACGGCAACCGGAACTGCGACACCGGATGGGAACCCGGGGACAGGAACTGGCCCGGGAATGGTTTTCGGTGTCGAACATGGTGACCTCGATTCATTCCCTTTACCGGCAATTGGGTGTGCCATGATGTTCCCGATCGAGATTTACTGCGTGGCGCTGTTCGCCTCCGCAATCTGCACCGCGCTTTCGCTCCCCCTGTGGCGTCGATGGTCCTACCGCACCGGATTTGTGGACGACCCGGGTCACCGGTAGAGTCAGACCCGTTTTATTTCTCCTGTCGCGTCGGTTCTGGTGCTTATTAGGCACTCGGCGCCAGTA
>JAIPJX010000096.1 GCA_021733945.1 Verrucomicrobiota bacterium
GGGCGAAGCGTCCCCGCTGAGCCGGGGTTGATCGGGAGGGTGGGCTGCAGTGGATGCTCACCGGGACGGTTCGCGCTACCTTACCCCGGTCCCCCGGAGGTAGGGCGAAGCGTCCTCGCTGAGCCGCTCAACCGATTGTCGGCTCACCGGGACGGATTCGCCCTACCCTCCGAATAGCTTAAACGAATGGCAGCGCGCTTCTGCCGCCTTGGGAAGGGGGGGGAGTGTGTGGGTTTGCCTCTTCGGGCAGGACCAAAGCGGCGTCGACGCTGCGCTCTGCCGCGCGCACTCCAAAACACCGTCGTGCTTCCAACGCCATGCCTTGGAATCCATCCCCATGGCAGACACGAGTCCCCTCGCCCAAACCCGTCGCCATTGCCACAAGCCCGGAACCGGGAGGGATTCTGCGACTGGATCATTCGTGCCGCAGGGCTTCCACCGGATCCATCTGGGCGGCACGAAACGCCGGATACAGCCCAAACACAACCCCGACGAGGGCTGAAATTGAAAACGCCAGCACCGGAGACCAGAGCGCAATGATCGTCTTCATTTCCGCGAAATAACTGACCAATGCCGGAATAGCGACACCGAGCAGAACACCGACAATGCCCCCCGAAGCAGAGAGCATGACGGTCTCCACGAGAAACTGGGAAACGATGTCCCCCCGTTTGGCACCCAGGGCCCGGCGCACTCCAATCTCTCGGGTACGTTCACTGACACTGGCGAGCATGATATTCATGATCCCAATGCCACCCACCACCAGGGAGATGGCGGCGATGGAACCAAGGACGATGTTGAAGATCTGCTTGGTGCGCTCCGCACGGCGCAAGAGCTCAAGGGGCACCACCATTTCGTAATCCTTCTTCGAATGATTATGCACCATGAGGGTATTGACCGCATCGGCGACGGCACGGACTCTATCGGGATTGCCCACCTTGATGGTCACCTCATGCAACTCGACCCGTTCCTGCTCGAAGCTTCCGCTTCGGACCTTGCGGAGAATCTCCCCGTACCGGGTCTTGGCGGTTTCCAGCGGAATAAACATCCGGGGCGCGTTGGCCTTCACGGATTCGCCTCCAGACTGGGCCGGAGGCCCCTTGCTTTGGGGCTCCAGCACTCCCACCACACGGTAATAATCGCTCGCCACACGAACCGTTCTGCCCAAGGGATCATCGAAGGGAAAAAGCACCGGCACCATGGCCTGGCTGATGACGCACACATTGGAACGTTCGCTCATTTCCTGATCCGTGAAGAACCGGCCCTGGGCAAGCTTGCGATTGCGCATCTGGGGATACCACGGAACCGTGGCGACAATTTCGCAATCGACCCGGCGGCTGATGTTCCATGCGTACTCGCGCAGAATCCGTCCCGGCACAACCACCATGATCCCGGGAACGGTTGATTGAATCCGGTCCATATCCGCGTACGTAATGCCGTATTCGAGCACAAAACTCTGGTTCCCGCGGTCCGACACCTTCTGTTCTTCGGGCGGTTTGACGCTGCGCAGAATGATGTTCTGGCTGCCGAGGTTCTTGATTTGTTCCTGCGCTTCGAAACTGGCACCCTCCCCGATGGCAAGCATGGCGATCACCGAACAAACGCCAAAGACGATGCCCAGCACGGTGAGGATCGACCGGAGTTTGTTCAACCACAGGCTCTTGATTCCAAGCTGCAGAATCCTCTGCCAACGCGCCCAGGCCGAGCGATGCCAGACCCTGGTGAATAGAAATGCTTTCTCCATCCCATCAACCCCGGTTCATGAGGAGGGCGGTGTGACAGCCGTTGCGTTCCCGTTGACCGCCGGCTGCGGTGCCGGTTCGGCAAAGTCCTGTTCCCCCAGGTCGCTGACGGGTGGGTTGAGCATGACCGAATCCCCCTCGGCGAGCCCGGTTTTGATCTCGATGAATTCATCGTTGAACTGACCCGTCTCCACCTCCCGGGCCTCTGGTTGACCGCGACCGCTCAGATAACAAAATCGTTTTCCGTTCTCAGGCCGCACACATTGATTGGGCACATACACGACATCCTGGAGGTGATCCACAAAGATCTGAACCTTGGCGCTCATGCCGGGTTTAAGCCAGTCGTGGCTGCCGTTCACGCGAATGGTTGTGAGGTAAACCTTGATGTCCGGATTCATCCAGCGATTCTGGGAATCAGGCAGAACCCCCACGGTGATCACCTCCCCATCCAGCACCGAATCCGGAAAAGCATCCAACGTGATGCGCGCCGCCTGCCCTTTCTTGATCTTCTTGATGTAGCTTTCGTGGATTTTGACATTCACCCCCATCCGGGTCATGTCCGGGATGGTGATGATCGCCTGGCGTTCCCGGACCGTGGCACCCTCGCGAATTTGTTCCTGACCGCCGTAATAAGCCATGCTGTCGCGGTTGCCGCCGTAGACGACCAGACCGGTCTTCTCCGCCCGGATGATGCATTTCTCCATCTGCTTCTCCAGATCGTCCAGGTTGCGGGATTGAACGCTGAACTGCGCCTGCGCCGATCGGAGCCGCGCTTCGGATTGCGCCAGTTTGGAGGCCGCCGCCTTCCCGGCGCGCTCCAGTTCCCGGACGGTCTCGGCATAACGGGAGAGCGCCTCGTCCGCCGCCAGCGAGAACTCGTATTTGAGGAAGATGTCCCGTTCGGTCTCGGCGGTCCTGAGCTTGAGCGTCGCGATGTCCTGGTTGATTTCGTCCCGCTCCATTTCCTTTTGCGTGACAAACCCCTTGTCAAACAACCGGCGCGTTCCCTGCAGATCCGTGTCCGCCTGGCCGAGCTGTTTCTTGGCCATCATCAGATTGTCTTCAAGCGTCCGCAGCTTTTGTTTGGCCCCACCGTCTTCCAGCACTTCCAGTCGGGCATACGGCGCAAACTCAATCAACGCCGACTGCGCCAGCGCATTGGTATAGGTCTGCAGGCTCTCCCGGAACACACTCTCGATGCCCGCCACCTCGGACGCAGGCCCCGGGAGCACCTCCGCAGGGGGCTTCCCCAGGGTGGCGATCTCAGGACGCACATCGACCGGCGGTCGCACCTCGGGCCCGGTCTGCTCTGGAACGAGGCTGGGATCCGGCTCCACCACGGCAAGCTCGGGTGGCGGCGGCGCAACAACTCCGGCGAGCACCGCCGATTCATCGAGTCCCACCTTGCCCAGGATCTCGGCCGCCAGTTTGTCCCCGAGATACTCCTCGAACTTCATTCGGGCCGCACGCGCCTTCTGCTCCGAGTTTTTGATGTCGCTGATGTTCTGGTTGATCTGGATTTCGTATCCCTTCTGGGCATCCGTCAGGGACGCCTTGGCCGATTCATATTGGATCTTCTGCTGCATCAATCCCTTTTCGATCTCTGAAGAATCGAGTTCCACCAGCACCTTGCCGTTCTTCAAATCCTCAGGGGTGATCTGGTATCCCTCCTCGACGATCCGGAGGATCTTGGTACCCTGATAACCAACCCGCACCTCGCATTTGATCTCCTGAAACTCGAGCGCCTGGATGCTCCCGCCTTCCAGCACGGAGATCTCCAGCGGCCCGCGCCGCGCCAGGAACACGGCACCGCGTTCGGGACCGGCGCTCCCCAGCGCACCAAACAACCAGGCGAGCAAAAGGACGCCAAGAATGGCTCCGGCAACGATCCAGTTGCGTTTTGATTGATTTCCGTTCAGGGGTTTATCGGGCGGTGTCATCGGTTTCCTTCCATTGACCATTCTCTTTGATATGAAGAATGCCCATGTTATCCCAGAATTCAAGGCGCGCGATGGTGTGGCTCACCAGCGCCTGGGTGCGTTGGTTCTTGGAACTATTCAGAGCATTCTGAGCGTCCACCTGGTTTTGGGCTTGGGCACGCCCCAACTCCGCCAGCAGGGACTGCTCCTCCACCCGGCGCTGAGCCAGTTCAACAGCAATCCGGTTGATCTCAAAATTTCGCTTCTGCTGCTCCAATTCGCGCCAGCTCTCCAGGACACTGAGCTTGATCCGGTCTCCGGTCTCCTGCAAACGCCTGGCTTCCCGTTTTTCGGCGATCAGGGCCGCCCGATAGTTGTTCCGCTCCGATTTCCGGTTGAAGGGCAGATCAACGTCCAAACCCGCACTCCAGCTGTACCGGTCGGCATCCGGCAGGACAAAACCCGAACGCCCGCTCTCACTGCGAATACCGGCCGAAGCCAGCAGATCAAGCTGCGGTTTGAGAAAATTCGCCGACACCTTCACCCGCCGCACAGCGTCCGCATGCCGATCCTCAGCATTCTGATAATCCAGACGGCCCGCCATCGCGATTTCAATGGCTTCCTCCGGGGAAATGGACGGATGTTGAATCTCAAGCGATTCAAGCTCCCGGTCATCCAGCACCAACTTGGAGTCGACGGGCAATCCGAGCTGGACCAGCAGAAAGTTGTTCATCAATCCTTTATACCGCCGCACGGCGTCGACCCAACTCGACTCGGCCGTCAGTTCCTGCTGCGCAATCCGGCCCAGTTCCGATTGCGTCTGACGTCCCTCGGCCGCCAGGGCCCGAATCCGCTCCGAAGCCACGCGGGAACTCCGCATGTTGGCGTAGCTGTTGCGCACCGCATCCTTGAGGCCCAGCACCCCATAGTAGGCCGTGGCCACCTGGATGCTGAACTCCCGGCGATACAGGGAAAAATCCCGAAGCGCATACAGCAGGTTGCGCTCGGACTGGGTCAGGCTCTCCAACTGCTGCTTAAAACCCGCGTTCTGAAGCAGCGGACGCGTAAGCGTGGCGTTGAGCGCGGAGGAATTGACCGAACGTGAATCACCGGTCAGCACCCGAAGAAAATCCGTGGTGAACGCCGCGCTGACCCGCCCGATATCCCGGATCAACCAACTGCTCCGAAGCCCACCGTTGGCCGCCACCCGTTCCTTTTGCACCATCTGGTCGGACAACATGGAGGTCTCACCCGTGTCTGGATCCACCAGGGTATCAACCTGCCGTTCGGTCTCCCCAATCAGGTTGGCTGCCCCCCCTCCCGAAAACAGCGGCCGCCACTGATTCCGCGCCAGGGTTAAATCCAGGGCGGCTAAATAGAGCTGCTCCTTTTGCGACTGATAACTCCGGTTATGTCGCACCGCGATCGCCAGGGCGGTTTCCAGGGGCAGAATCCTGCTGCCCACCTCCATGTCGGCATCCTCCCCCAGGAACTCGGAGGGCTCCTGCACGCTCGCCAGGTTTGCCAGCTCGACTGCGTTGGTCTGCTCGATGCTGAACTCAGGATCAATGTTCGGCACCGCCGGACCTTTTTCAGCAATGGTCTGGTAAACCTCCGTGTCCGCCGATTTGCGATAATGCTTGGCCGAGCATCCGACCAGAAGTCCGGCACACACCAATCCGGTCAGGCCCACCAGCAGCCCCCCACGCGGGAGCCCCCGGCCGCGAACTTTACCTGCGACGTCAATCACCACACCCATAAGACTCACCACACGGTCCACATTCAAAAACGGCAAACACACCGCCATTGAAGGATTCACCATACGGACCGTTCCAAACCGGCACAAGCCGATTATCGGAACGTATCGCGGCTCGCCGCCCCTCAACGATCATCCCTGCAACCTCCAGAGCAAACCGGACCATCGCCGTTCGATTTTGTTGTTGCGAACCGCGGTGCCCAAGGCCTTCCGCTGGCCGATCAGCACCACCAGCGATTTGCCCCGTGTGACGCCAGTATACACGAGGTTGCGCTGCAACAGAAGATACTGCTGCATGGCCACCGGGATCACCACCACCGGAAATTCCGACCCCTGCGATTTATGGATTGTGATCGCATAGGCCAGCGACACCTCGTCCAGTTCACCAAATTCATAGGTGATCAACCGTTGATCAAACCGGATCTCCAGCTCGCGTTCACCAGGATCAATCCGGGTGATCTGCCCGATATCCCCGTTAAACACCTCCTTGTCGTAATTGTTTTGGGTCTGAATCACCTTGTCCCGCGCCCGAAACTGCCACCCGAACTTCTCAACCGTTGGTTCTTCGCCACGGACGGGATTCAGCGCCGCCTGAAGCTGCGCGTTCAATTCCCGAATCCCCAGGGACCCCCGGTTCATTGGACAGAGCACCTGCACGTCCCGGATGGCGTCCAGGTGAAACTTGTTGGGAATACGCCCCTTCACCATGTCGATCAGAATCCTGGAAATCTCCTCCGGAGTTTCCCTTTCAATAAAATGAAAATCGGAATCCCTGTCTCCCGGTTCGGGGAGCAGTCCCTGGTTGATCCGATGCGCCGTCTGAATGATCCGGCTGCCTGCCGCCTGCCGAAAGACCTCGGTCAACCGCACCACCGGAACGACCCCGCTCTCGATCAGGCTCTTGAGCACCATGCCCGGCCCCACCGACGGCAGTTGATCAACATCCCCCACGAGGATCAGGCTGGCGCGGGAGGGCAGAGCCCGCAGGAGACTGCTCATGAGCGATATATCGACCATGGAGCTTTCATCCACCACCAGCAGATCGCAATCGAGAGGATTGTTTTCATTGTGTTTAAAGCTTCGCGTGGCGGGGTTGACTTCCAGAAGGCGGTGAATCGTCCGCGCCTCCATGCCCGTGGTTTCCGACAGCCGCTTGGCGGCCCGCCCCGTTGGAGCGCACAGGGTGCACCGGACCTTCTTGGCGCTGAGAATCAGCAGAATCGCATTCACCAGCGTGGTTTTCCCGACGCCGGGGCCGCCGGTGACGACGAGCACCCGCGAACCGAGCGCCTGTTGCAGGGCCGCCCGCTGACTGGGCGCAAGGGATTTGCCAGTCTTTTTCTCGCACCAGTCCACCGCCTTTTCGAAATCAATCGGCGGATACGCAACCGGGGCCGATGCCAGATGTTTGATGCGCCCCGCCACCAACTCCTCGGCACGCTTCAAGGGAGGCAGAAAAATGAGGGATTCCCCACCGATTTCATCAAGCACCAGATCCCCCGCCGCCAGGGTGCGGGTCAACGCTTCATCGACGATGGGTTCTTCCACGAGCAGCAGCTTCACGGCTTCTTCCTTCATCCCTTCGATCGGCAGGGCGCAATGTCCCTGCCCAGTCGCTTCGAGCAGCACATGGTTCAGCCCGGCCGTTGCGCGCAGCAGGGAGTCGAGCGGGATCCCCACCTTCCCGGCGATCTGGTCCGCGGATTTGAAGCCAATGCCGTGAATGTCCCTGGCCAATCGATACGGATCGGCGCGCACGGCCTCCACCGCTCCCTCACCGTAAGTCTTGTAAATCCGTACCGCCCGGCTGGTGCTGACTCCGTGGCTGTGGAGAAATACCATGATGTCACGGATCACCTTCTGGCCGGCCCAGGCCTCCTTGATCAGGTGTCGCCTCTTCGGCCCGATCCCATCCACCGTCTCCAGCCGGGCCGAGGAGTTTTCGATGATGTCAAAGATCGACTCGTGGAACTTGGCCACCAGCTTCTTCGCGTACACCGGGCCGATTCCCTTCACCATGCCGCTCCCCAGGTATTTTTCGATGCCCTCCCGCGTCGTGGGCGGCGTGCAGTTCAGCACATCGGCCTTGAACTGGAGTCCGAACTCCCGGTCCCGAACCCAGCGCCCCTGGGCTGTGGCCCATTCCCCCGGATTCACCGAAGGCACTGAACCGACGAGCGTCACCAGATCCCGATGTCCCTTGGCCTTAATCTTAAGCACCGCGTAACCGTTCTCCTCGTTGAAAAAGGTTACCCGCTCAATCAATCCCGAGAGACTGTCGGGAGGCGACGTTGTCTGTTGAACCTGCAAATCGCCCTCATGATGGGATCTCGTCCCGGTTCCGGCAAGCGCAGCCTCGAAGGGCGCTCCGACCATCGAGCGGGGTGCATGACAGAATTCTTCGTCGATGACGAACGAAGTTTACCGCCGCCCCCCCCACCAACGCGAAGCGTCTTGGACTGCGGTAGTCCTCTACCGCTTTTGGACCTGCCAGCGCACTGGAAAGCGGCAGAGGACTGCCGCAGTCCAAGATCTGGCGAAGGGATGAAGCCCCTCCCTGAATGAACCTTCCCGGGTGGACTGGGAGGAACCTCTCGCGCTGCGACAACCGCCTACCCCAAGGCGGGACTCCATGCGAAGGGTCCGAGGATGCCCGCGAAACAAAAAAGGCATCTCTGTTGCATCGAGTTTTTGCGTGTGGAGGAGGGGTTGTCGCAGCGCGACAACCCTATCCTCAGAGCACCTGAAACGAATGGCAGTGCGGTTCGCGCCACCTTTTCAGGTCTTCAACGGACGTGGGGCTTGGAGGTCAGATACTTTTTCCAAATAAGCCAATGGAAGCAACGGTTCGAAGAATTCTGTCTTGCACCCAAAAAACACCAAATCACTTCTGATTTGAAGATTGACATTGCGGGACCGAAACCAACTAAATCCTGTGAGTCCCACAGATTCACAAGATCATTGGCAGTCAACCGTGAAAGGTCCGATACTCATGAAACTCATCTCTCTGACATTATCCACACTCCGCAGCGCAGCATTTGCATTGTTAACCACCGCACCTCTCCTTGCGGCAACCGATGTTTCCGGCACCTGGGCCTGGAGTACCGAGGGGCGAAACGGTGATACCTGGGAATCCTCCCTGATCCTCAAACAGGAAGGCTCCAAAATCACGGGCACCTATAAGGCGCGTGGGAACGAAAGTCCCATCCAGGAGGCCAAACTCAATGGCAAGGAGCTCACCTTCCATACCACCCGCGAAACGCCCAACGGCTCCTTCACAGCGCACTACAAAGCCGATGTGGATTCGGATTCGCTCCAGGGCACCATTGCGATGAAATTTGGAGACCGTGATTTTGAGCGCCCCTGGATCGCCAAACGGGAAGCTGTCGATCCTTCCGGAGTATGGGCGTGGACCATGGCCCGGGACGACGGAGACGACTGGAAGGCGAACCTGACGCTCAAACGCGACGGCGATTCAATTACCGGCGCATTCACACAACCGGACTCGGATTTCAAAGTCGACGTTCGGAACGGGAAAATGAAGGGCTCCACGCTGACCTTTGAAACCGTGATGGAAAGGGACGGATCCAGCATCACTTTCAAGAACAGCGCGACGATTGCCGGTCGCACCATGAACGGTAAGACCGAAGGAAGCAGCCCGGACGGCGACTCCTTCACCCGCGAATGGAAAGCCACGCGGAAATAATCTCTCCAATCAAGGCACTGGCCGTACCTGCGGCCAGTGCCACACCCCGCAGAGCCGCGACCTCCGGTTCCTTCCGTCCCGTCCGAACAATGGGGCTTCACGCGGGTAGGTTTTCAGGATAGCGTGCGCCCCTGTGAATCCGAGCCTCGACTACCTTCATCAATGCCGTGAGTTAATCAACACGGTGGAACAACAGACGACCGCAATTTCCCAGGCTGCCGACTGGTTCGCCGAATCGATTCTCCGAGGCCGAATGGTGCATCTCTTCGGTTCGGGCCACAGCAGGATTCTGGTTGAGGAGATGTGGCCCCGATACGGGTCCTTTCCCGGATTTAATCCGATCGTGGAGTTGTCGTTGAGTTTTCACAATCTTGTCGTGGGCGCCAATGGCCAGCGCCAGGCGATGTTCCTGGAAAATGTCAGCGGACTCGCGGAGCGAATCCTGAGGAACTTCGCGCTTTCGACCGAAGACGCCGCCCTGGTCGCATCCTCCAGCGGCTGCAACCTCGTCCCCATCGAGATGGCCATGGTATTCCGGCAACGCGGAGTCAGAGTGGTGGCGATCATCAGTCGGAAACACTCCGAAGCCTCGCAAAGCCGCCATCCGGAAGGTCTCAAACTGCAGGACTTCGCCGATCTGGTTCTCGACACCGGCGCACCCGTGGGGGATGCCATGGTAAGCCTGGACGGTTTAAAAACTCCGGTCTCTCCCGGGTCCACCGTGGGGGGGTGTCTGCTTGTGAATTCCATCAAAGCCGAACTGGCCGAGCGTCTCATCAAGGCTGGGCAACCACCCAAGGTCCTGACTTCCGGAGCGCTGGTCGGTGCCGAGGAGGCAACGCGTTTATTTGAGTCCGCTTACGACGAACACGCGCGACGGCTCGCGGGATTGTATGCGGGCCTTGGAGATCCGGCGTAACCGCAGTGTCGGGAGGAATCAAAGAACCAGTCCGAAGGTTTTAAAGACGTTCCAACCTGCCGACAGGAATTCCTTCGGCGGCTCTCCGTGCGAGAGCCCCATTGATCGTTTGAGTGAGTTCACTCAGGCCGATCGGCTTGAGGAGCACCGCATACGCGCCGTCCGCCAGGCATTCATCCCTGGTTTTGTCAGATACCAGGGCCGAGATCATGATGACCTCGACGCCTGCTTTCCAGCTCCTGAGAGTCTCGACAAGCCGGTTGCCGGGGACCTCGGGCATTTTGATATCGAGAAGCACCACCTGGGGATCGAACTCCTGAACCTTCTCAAATGCCGTGCGCCAGTCTTCGGCTTCGGCCACATCAAAATGGTTGTTCACCAGGCACAAGGCATAGGTGCTACGCACGTGCTCGTCATCGTCGACGATCAAAATCCGCGGTTTCGTTTCCATTAAATCCTCTTAAACGCTTTTAAACTTTAGACCTGCCCATACAACCACGCAACGCTTTTCTTGTTCATACCCGTGAACCGGGTGTTTCATAACTGGAGCAGTTCGGCAACCTTCTCCCGAAGATCGCCGTGTCGCATCAACGATTCGCCCACCAGAATCGCCCCGGCACCCGCGGCACCCACGCGCGTGACATCCGCCGCAGTGTGTATTCCGCTTTCGGCCACAAGAACCCTGCCTCCCCGGCCCCCTGGAATCCTGGCCGCCAGACGTTCCGTCGTACCCAGATCAACCGTAAAATCCTTGAGATTCCGGTTGTTGACCCCGATCAGCTTCGCGTCAATCGCCAAAGCCCGGTCCAACTCCGCCTCGTCGTGCACCTCCACCAGGACCGCCAAACCTGCTTCGGACGCCAGCGCATGAAACCCGGCCAACTGTTGATCCGTCAGAATCGCTGCAATTAACAGAATCGCATCCGCTCCCCACTCGATCGCCTCGGCAATCTGCAACGCATCGATGATAAAATCCTTGCGCAGCAAAGGCAGGGCAACCGCCTTCCGGATCTCCCGCAAATATTCGAGCGATCCCTGAAAGAACGGCGCATCCGTCAGAACGGAGAGGCAGTCCGCACCGGCTGCTTCGTATTCACGGGCAATCGTCACCGGATCAAAATCGGCTCGAATCACCCCGGCGGACGGGGACGCCTTCTTCACCTCGGCGATCAGCGCCATGGATCCGTTGCGTGGCCGGACCAGGGCCCCCATAAAATCGCGGCAACCACCCCGGGCACGCACCCTGTCTCCCAGGGACATCGCCCCCCCTTCAGGGCTGCGCAATCGGTCCACCTCGATGCGTTTGCTCGCCACGATCCGATCCAGAATATTGCCCGTCTTCAATCTTCCTCCTCATCCTTGACACCCGGGATCCGTTTCAACGGACAACCCGCCCGGAGCCAGCCGTTGACAAAATCGTCCAAAGCACCGTCCATCACCCCCTGCACATTGCTGGTTTGGATGCCGGTGCGCAGATCCTTGACCATGCGATAGGGTTGGAAGACGTAGTTTCGAATCTGGTTTCCCCAGGAGACACTGCCTTTTTCCCCGTAGAACCGCTCCATTTCGGTCTTTTGCGCGTCCAGGCGCTGGGCGAAGATTTTGGAGATCAACAACCGCATCGCCGACGCCCTGTTCTGCACCTGAGACCGCTGGGCCTGCGAGGCCGCAACCAACCCGGACGGCAAATGGGTGATTCGAACCGCGGTTTCCACCTTGTTGACGTTCTGGCCGCCCTTGCCTCCGGATCGGAACGTGTCAACCCGCAGCTCAACCGGCGGCAGGACGATGTCCGAGGAGGTTTCCTCAATCTCGGCAATCACATCAACGCTCGCGAAACTGGTGTGGCGCCGTTTATTGGCGTCGAACGGTGATATCCGGACAAGACGATGCACCCCGCGTTCGGCCTTGCAAAATCCATAGGCATTCTCCCCCTTGATCAGCAGGGTGGCGCTCTTGATGCCGGCGGTCTCGCCCTGGAGCGCGTCGGTCAGTTCGGCCTCCCAGCCCCGCAGTTCGCACCACCGCTGATACATGCGCAGCAGCATGTTCGCCCAGTCGCAGGATTCCGTTCCACCCGCACCGGCATTGATGCTGAAGATACAATTGTTGCGGTCGTGCGGGCCATCGAGCAGCACCTCCAACTCGATCGCTTCCAGGTCACGCGCAAATCTATCGATGTCACGGGCCAGCTCCTTTTGAAGCCCGGTCTGGGCCTCCTCGGGTTCGGACTCCGCCAACTCGACCATGACCAGGAAATCCTCCAGTTTTCTGGATGCTTCAGCCAGAGGTTCCGTACGTCTGCGAATGGACGCACTTTCGTCGATGAGTTTCTGGGCTTCGTCACGATTGCTCCAGAAATCCTCCACGGACATCACGGACTCCAGTTCCGCCAACCGTTTTTTCAGGGATCCGACGTCAAAGAAACCTCCGCAACTGGCCAAGTTTCTCGGAGGACAGGGACAACTGGGTTTTGATCTCTTCAAACATGACAACCAATCTACGAAAGAATTCCGGGTTGCCCAGTATTTTCTGCCCGACCCTCCCCCTCAGGTATCGGCCTCGGCATGACGCTCCAGGTGCACGCTCTGCACTCCTTCGGTTCGGTTCATTGTCTTGACCAACTCATCCAGCGAACTCCCCGCGCGCAACCACACCTCATAGGAGGCATCGAGCGACACCCCCTGTTTGGCCGTGGACACCGACATCAACCGCCGTTCCTGGAGAAACGAATCCAGCGAATTTCGCAGAATCTCTTCCAGGTCGTGTCCGATTCCTATGCGCAGGCTCAGGAGGAACACAGTGGTTGCCGGTGCCGGCACCACGGCCTTGGGTTTCATCAGGAACGCTCCCAAACCGACGACAAGAATACCGACCACCGCCACCCACAAGTGATGCGCCCCGACCGCCATCCCCACCACCACCGCAAAAATCACATAGGCGGTGTCCTGAGTGTCCCGCACAACCGTTCGAAACCGGACGATCGACAAAGCCCCCACCAGACTGAAGGCCCTGGCCACGTTGTCGCCAATCACCTGGGTCACCATCGCGATGAGTACCGACAGAAGGACGAGGGTGCGGGTGAACGAAGGGGATAGCTCGGTGTCCTTGCGTGTATGGCGGTACACCCAGGCCACGCCTCCTCCCAATCCCAGCGCAGCCAGCAGATAGAGGACTTCCACCGGCGAGGGCGGTGCTTCGGAAAAGGGAGCATTGAGCAGTTCTAACATTCGATTTTGCGCACAATTTGGGGGCGAACCCGGCCCCACGGCCATGGCCCAACCCCGTCACGTCGCGGTATTGGTATCAGATCCGGAAGCGGACGCCAACCTTCCAGATGCAGAAGAAACGTTTGCGCCGACTCCTTCGATCAAGCATAACAGAGAAGGTCTTTTTGAAAACGGGAACACCAACATCAATGGTCCGGCCAAGGGCAAACCAACCATGAGCATCACGTATCTGGAAGCGATTCGCGAAGCTCAGGCGCGCGCACTCGCGGAGGATCCCCGGGTCTACATCTACGGTCAGGATGTCGGAGAATTCGGCGGGGCCTTTAAAGCAACGAAAAACTTGAGCCGCGAGTTCCCGGGCAGGGTCATCGACGCACCGATCAGCGAGGATGCAATCATCGGTTCCGCCGTCGGTGCCGCGATCGAAGGCATGCGTCCGATCATCGAGATGCAGTTCGCCGACTTTTCCACAATCGGTTTTAATCAAATCGTCAATCAGGCCGCCACACTCCACTGGCGCACCCAGGTGCCCTGCCCCATCACCATCCGCCTGCCCTCGGGTGGCACCTCCGGCGGAGGACCGTTCCACAGCCAGAGCATGGAGGCGCTCTACGCCCACTACCCGGGTCTGATCGTCCTGACCCCGGCCACCGTCGAGGACGCCTACAGCATGCTCCTGGAAGCCGTGGCCATCGATGACCCGGTCATCTTCTGCGAACACAAGTTTCTGTACTACCACCTCAAGGCCGACAAACTGCCCACGGAGGCCATGCCGGTCGGCAAGGCCCGGATCGCCCGCGAAGGCCGGGATCTCACCATCGTCACCTACAGCGCCATGGTTCACGAAGCACTCGTCGTCGCCGACGAACTGGCGAGCGAAGGAATTCTGGTCGAGGTGGTCGATCTGCGATCGGTCAAACCTCTGGACACGGACACCGTCATGGCCTCCGTGGCACGGACCGGACGGTTGCTATGCGTTGGAGAGGCTTTCCCCTGGGGAGGCGTCACTGCGGAGGTCATCGCCCGGGTGGCCAGCGAAGGGTTCGAATTGCTCGACGCGCCCCCGATGCGCTTAAACGCCAAGGACACTCCCATTCCCTACCACCCGAACCTTTGGGCCGTGCATCGTCCCACCGCCCGTAGCATCGCCGTTGCCGCTCGCAGGCTGGTCCAGAACTGACACTTCTATGCCACATATTCCGATCATCATGCCGCAGCTGGGCGAATCCATCGCCGAAGCCACCGTGGTTCAGATCCTCGTCCAGCCCGGAGCGATCGTTGAAGCCGGCCAGGATGTCGTCGAGGTGGAGACCAACAAGGCCACCATGAATGTAGCCGCACCCTGTCCGGGCAGAATGAACCCCTGGAAGATCACCCCGGACCACAGCTACGCCGTCGGAACAGTGCTTGGATCCGTGGAGGTGACCGACACCGAAGCAGCCCGCCTGGGTCTGGACACCCCGGAACCAGCCCCCCTCGGGAGCCACGCCGACACACCGGATCACCACACCTCTCACGCCATCTCGAACGAACGTGCATCCGGAGTCGAACCAACCGTTCGCGGACTCCCCGTTCCCGCCCATGCTGCACGCGCCAGTTTCATGTCCCCCCGGATGAAGGCCCGCATGAACGAGCTGGGACTGCACTCGGCCGATCTGGCCGGGATCGCCGGCAGTGGTGCCGCTGGCCGTGTCACCATTGAAGATTTCGAACGGTTCCTTGCGAATCTGGAGAACAACCCGACCAGCCCGGCCTCCTCGATGCGCGTGGCCGTGGCCGACGCCATGCGCCGCAGCTGGAGTCGCCCCCTTGCGACCGTGGCGCTGCCTGTAGGCATCGACCCGGTTCTCGATCATCGTAAAAGCTGCCTACTCAAACCGGGTCCGGCGCTGTATGCGCTTCGGGCACTCGCCCTGGCTCTCGCCGAGAACCGGGCGCCGGCCGGTCGGTTGATCGGCAAACGAATCGTACATCCCAAGGCCATCGACATCGGTTTCGCGGTCGAAGCGGAGGACGGAGTCCTGGTTCCGGTCATCCGGCTGGCGGACCAGAGACCCCTGGCGGACCTGGTTGTTCGATACAATGAACTGGTCACCATGGCCAGGCAGCGGCGCCTGCCTCCGGACGCCACGGGTGGGTCCATTGCCACCGTGACTAATTTCGGAACCTTTGGCCTGACATGGGCAACTCCGATTCCCCTCCCCGAACAGACACTCGTGCTTGGAATGGGGGCCGGACGCCGGGTACCGTTCTGGGACGAATCAAAGGGTCAGTTCATACCGGTCACCGAAGCAAATCTCACCCTGAGCTTCGATCATCGTGTCTTGGACGGCGGCGCGGCCGGGCGACTGCTCGCCCGCATCGCCACCCTTCTGCACGAGCCTGAGAAACTTTGAGTTCGGGTCTATTCTCCGATGCACCAAAGGGACTTGTGGGTGCGGAGGTAGATCCTGCCATTCGCGGGAACGACCGAAGAATTGCTCGTCTCCCCGAGCGAATTGGTGGCCAGAAGCTCGAACTTCGGGGCGGCTCGAAAAACAATCACATCGCCGGACTGATTCATGATGTAAACCCGATCTCCGGCCAGCACCGGCGAGCTCCACACTGCGTTGTTTGCTCCAGCTCCACGCAGCCGTTCATCCCAGACGACCTCGCCCGTCTCAAGCTTCACGCAGTCGGCAATCCCGCTGGTCTGCACGCTGTAGAAATAACCCCGATGAATGATGCCCGACCCCACACGCCTTCGCGCGGGGGTCCGTTTCCACAGGATATGGGTGTCCGTCACATCACCCTCGCCACCCAACCTGACAACCAGCTCCGAACTCTCCAAGTCGCCCGTCATCACGACGACTCCTTCACCGACAGCAGGCGATGACTTGGACTGCAGCCCGAGGCTGGGAGTAAACCAGATTGCCTTGCCGGTCGACGGATCGAGTCCTGCCAGTTCACCGCGCAACGCTGAAACAAGCTGGGTTTGCCCCTGCCAGCTCACGACAACCGGAGTACTCCAGGTCCCGTAGATATCATCCTGTCCCGGAGTCGGAGATTCATGACGCCAAATTTCCTTTCCCGTCGTTTTGTTCAGTGCCACGACGAATTCCCTCGCACCGGGTCCGAAATTCAGAAAAACGTGATCACCATGCAACACCGGCGAACCGCCGTATCCAAACCGGTGGGTGTGTGGCCCCAGATCGGTGCGCCAAAGTTGCCGCCCCTCCAGGTCGTAGGCAACCACCCCCGCACTCCCGAACCAGCAGATCACCCGTTCCCCATCGCTCACCGCCGAGGCCGACGCGTGGGGATTGGTTTCATGAGTACGTTCCTCGACGGATACCTCCACACCGGATTTCCAGAGCAACCGACCCGATCCCGCGTCGAAACAAAGCAGGTTTCTTCGGTTCTTCTCCGAATCCGTCTGGGTCACATAAAGACGGTCCCCCCAGACGATCGGCGTGGAATTCCCGGGCTCCGACAGGTCGGTCCGCCACACCACCTTCTCGGTTCTGCTCCAATTCAACGGCAATTCCGTTTCCGTCGCAATGCCGTCACCATTCGCCCCCCGCCATGCGGGCCAGTTCGCGCCCGTGGACGCGTGGGGATTCAACAGGCAGCCGACCGCCACCATCAGCAGTGGAATTTGTTTCATGTTTGATATTGCAAACGAGTTTGTTGACGAGTGGGAGACTCGATCAAACAAGGATCTGATTCACCACCTTGCCGGCCACATCGGTCAACCGGAAATCACGACCCTGGAACCGGTAGGTCAATCGTTCGTGATCCACCCCCAGGCGATTCAGAATCGTCGCGTGCAGATCGTGGATATGCACGCCATCGCTGGCGATGTTGTAGGAGAATTCGTCGGTCACACCATGCGTGATCCCACCCTTGATGCCGCCGCCCGCCATCCAGACACTGTAACAGCGGGGATGATGATCCCGCCCGAAATTCTCCTTCGAAATGTTGCCCTGACTGTAGGCGGTACGTCCAAATTCACCGCCCCAGACAACCAGAGTTTCGTCGAGCAGCCCACGCTGGCGCAGATCCCGAATCAATGCCGCCGAGGCCTGATCGGTCTGCTTCGCCTGGTTTCGAATCCCACCGGGCAGCCCGCCGTGATGATCCCAGTCCCTGTGCAGCAGGTTGATGAACCGAACCCCCCGCTCCGCGAGGCGACGCGCCAGCAGGCAGTTGTTGGCAAATGATGCTTTTCCAGGTTCCGCCCCGTACATCTCGAGCGTCTCCCTGGATTCCTTCGAGATATCCATCAATTCCGGAACGCTGGTCTGCATCCGAAACGCCATTTCATAAGCTTCGATCCGTGTGGCGATCTCAGGATCGTTCAGTTGCTGGAGCTGCATCTGATTCAATTCCTGGACCTGATCCAGCATGCGCCGGCGGGTCTTCCGGCTCAGACCGGGAGGATCAGAAATAAACAGCACCGGATCACCCTGTCCCCGGAACTGGACCCCCTGATGATTGCTCGGCAGGAATCCGTTTCCCCAGTAACGCGACTGCAACGACTGTCCGCCACGCCCCGACAGCATCACGATGAACGCCGGAAGATTGCTGTTCTCACTGCCAAGTCCATAGGACGCCCAGGCACCGAGTGTGGGGCGACCCGGCTGCTGATGTCCCGAAAAGAGATAGGTCACCGCCGGATCGTGGTTGATCGGATCGGTGTGGATCGTCCGCAGCAGCGCGATCTCGTCGGCCACCGATCCGATGTGGGGAAGCACCTCGGACAGTTCCATGCCGGATTGACCGTGGCGCTTGAAATCAAACGGAGACCCCACACAGAGAAGATACTTCTGCCCGCTGGTCATGCCGGTGATTCGTTGTCCCTTGCGGACCGATTCCGGAAGCAGTTGACCGGTCATTTCCCGGAGCTTGGGTTTTGGATCGTAAAGATCAACCTGCGAAGGTGCCCCGGATTGAAAGAGGTAGATCACCCGCTTGGCATGCGGCGCAAGGTGCAGGGGATTCAAAACCCCGGTGGAGCGCCCGGATGCACCCGCCCCATCCGCCGCCAGGTTCCGTTCGTTCAGCAGCGACGAAAGCGCGATGGAACCCAGACTCAGTCCCGCCCCCTTCAGGAAGGCGCGTCGGGCAATGTTTTTTTGAAAATGGTCTTCGAACAGCATGATCAGCCTTTGGTAATCGTTTCGTCGAGATTCAGCAGCACCTGCGCAACCATGGTCCAGGCTGCCAGCTCCACCGGATCGATCTCCGTCCGCGGAGGCGTCGCGCCCACGTGAATCAGCTGATTCGCATCGGAACGGTTTTCCAGAAAGTTTTCAAATTCCAATTCATAAGCCCTGATCAGGCGCTGTTGTTCCTCGGGGGTCGGCATTCGCCCCAGTCCGGTCCGAAACGCGAATTGCACCCGGTCGGCCAGGGTGGCTCCGCCATCGCGGATGATCCGTTCGCCGAAGCTGCGGGCCGCCTCCAGATAAACCGGATCGTTCATCAATACCAGGGCCTGGAGCGGCGTGTTGGTCCGCGGTCGTTTTACCGTGCAGGTTTCGCGACTGGGCGCATCAAACGTTACGAATGAAGCGTAGGGAACCGACCGCCGCCAATAGACGTAAAGCCCGCGACGATAGTTTTCCGAATCCTGACTCTGCACCCATTTGCGGGTTCCCTCAAATGCAACCTGTTCCCACAGTCCCGGCGGCTGATAGGGGAACACGCTGGGGCCACCCACCTTGGAGGAGAGCAAACCGCTGACGGACATGGAAAGATCCCGAACGGCCTCCGCCTCCAGTCGCTGACGTGGGAAATGCGCGAGGAGCCGGTTGCCTGGATCCTGCCGAAGCTGCTCCGGAGTGGTCACGGAATCCTGCCGATAGGTGGCGGAGGTCGCGATCATTCGGTGCAGTTGCTTGATGTTCCACCCGGACCGGACGACTTCCGTCGCAAGCCAGTCGAGCAATCCGGGATGGCTTGGAGCTTCACCCTGCGCCCCAAAATCTTCCGAGGTCTTCACCAGGCCCGTTCCGAAATGCTGTTGCCACAGATGATTTACCAAAACCCGACTGGTCAACGGATGATCCGGGTCCAACAACCACCGGGCCAGTCCGAGCCGGTTGGTGGGAAGGTCCGGGTTCCAGGGAAAAACCGATTCCGGAACTCCGGGCGTCACCACATCACCCGGGTTGTTGTATTCGCCACGAACCAGGACGTGGGTCTCACGGGGATTCTCCATCTCGCGCATGACCATGGAGACCGGAATGGACTCCTCGAACTCCCGGCGTTCGGTTCGTTTGTCGGCCAGAAGTTTTGCCAGGTTTTTCGACTCCTCCACAAACCGTTCCCGGTGGTAGACCCGCACTTCCAACGCCTCGGCCTCGGATCTTTTTCCGGCGGGTTTTCCAAGAATCGTGGCGATTCGCACCGGGAGATCCAGAAAACGAGTCAGATCCGCGCTCTGGGTCATGGACAACCGAAAGCGGGCCAGCGAAGCCTGTTGAATCGGAGAATCAAAAATCAGGCGCACGGTCAATTCGGTGCCTTCGGCAAAACCAACGGGTTTCCCGAACCGAAACCAGGCGCGGGCCGGTTCACCCGATTCATGAGCTTTGGGGTCGATCGACCACCCGGTCTCAATCAGGTCATCCAATGTGCCGTTGATGTCATACCCGCTCCGGCTCGAGTCCGCCCGTGCCTGCGCAATGACGATCGGCTCCTCCAGAACCGGTCGGATTTCCGGGGCCATGTGGAAGGATCCCTCCTCGCCTCCGGAAACCAACTTGACCAGGAGCGAGTTCTCGCCCTCCTTCAAACGGACCCGGACAGGCACCGGTTCCGCATCCTGGAACTTCTCCCGCGAATAGACCTCGGTTCCGTTCATCCAAACCTTCAGGGCGGCCCGGCCTCCAATCATAAATTCCGCCCGTTCTGCCTGGGACACCTTCAGATTTCGGTGAAGATAAACTGTCCGACCGGCACCGCCTTCGAGTTTCCATTCGCCACCCTCGGGAGCTTCGGTAGCCGTCCACTGGAGCCGTCCCTCCGCATGGGACGCAGACAGGTCCGCTTGGGGTTCGGGCCCCGGATTTTTACCGAAGGCTTCCTTGATCGTGCCCCCATCGAACGGCCCCAGATGCCACCAACCGCCCGCCTCCGGAACATGGAACCGGGCACGCGCCCGCTCCGGGTTGGCCGAGCGCGCTTCAATCTCAATTCGTGTCAGAACAAACTCACCCTCCCCACCCCGGCCCGCCCCCTCCACCGGAGTCCCGTCCCCCGGAAGAGCCTCCAACCGCAGACCGGCAATCGAGTCGACCGGGGTTTGGAGTTTCAGGTTGTAGACGTCCTGGGACGAGTTCTCACCCGATGCCGAGATCACGTTGTCCGCGTGCGCAGTCAGCGTCGCACCGCTCCGGGACACCAATTCCACGGGAAGCAATGGCCGCCAATTGTCGATGATTCCCTCCCGCAATCCCGTCTCCCAAAGCGTCTGCTCCGCGGAATACGCGTCGTTGGGTTCCTCGGTCACCCTGCGTCGGGCCAGCTCCAGCGCCGCCACTTCGGCATCCAATGCAGCCAATCGTTTGGTATGATCCGGGCTCCTGAGTTCCAGGCGTGGCTCCGGATTCGATTGCCGGTCCAGGCCGTGTTCCGGGATCGTGTTGAAGAACGAGAAAAACCGGTAGTAATCCTTTTGTTGGATCGGATCGTATTTGTGATCGTGGCACTCCGCACAGGCCATCGACGTGCCCATCCACACCCGGGCGGTCGTGTCGACCCTCCCGGCAACGTATTTCACGGCGTATTCCTCGGGAAGCGCGCCTCCCTCGGACGTGGTCATTTCATTGCGATGAAACCCGGTTGCGATCATTTGATCACGGGTCGGTTCAGGCAAAAGATCCCCGGCCAGTTGCTCCACCGTAAACTGGTCGAAGGGCATGTTCTTGTTGAAGGCATCAATCACCCAGTCTCTCCAGTGCCACATGTCCCGGTGCGCATCGTGATGATACCCCTGCGTCTCGCCGTAACGTGCCAGGTCCAGCCAATACATTGCCTGACGTTCCCCGTAGGCCTTCGATTCAAGCAGGCGATCGACGACCTGCTCGTAAGCCCTGGGACTTTCATCCGCCAGAAACCGGTCAATCTCATCAATGGTGGGGGGCAGTCCCGTCAGATCAAGCGCAGCCCGTCGAATCAATTTCTCCTTGGACGCAGGACCAGAGGGCGGCAGCCCCTCCTGTTCGAGACGTGCCAGCACAAATCGGTCGATCTCATTGACCGCCCAATCCGGATTCCGCACCTCCGGGGGTTCCACATGCTCGGGTTTTACATACGCCCAGTGGCCCTGCCAGTCGGCCCCCTCCTCCACCCAGCGCCGGAACAATGCAACCTGTTCC